>NZ_JBEXPH010000326.1:0-5905 GCF_040611955.1 Streptomyces sp. NPDC006510
CCATGGTTAGCGGCGGCCGGGGCGGGGGTCAATGATGTGACGTACTACCCGAATACGGAGCAATGTCCGAAATGAGAGGTTCTATATCGATTTCACGCCGCTCGGGCGGCCCTGTTCCTACTATCCGCCCTAGGATGTGACGTGGCCCCTATGGGTGGCATCACATTCACAGGGCCATTTCGAGGGCACCGGAGGGCGGTCTGAGCGCTACGACCCTCGTGCGACAGCCTGTGTACGGGGCACCGGTGGACTCCTCTTGCCGGTGCTAGCACACGCGCGCTAGCGTGTTGCTGTGCCCAAGACTCAGCTGAACGTGAGAGTGGACGAGGCCACCGCCGAGGCCGCGCGGCAACGCGCACTGCAGAGGGGGATGAGCGTGAACCGCTACATAGAGGAACTTGTGCGGCAGGATGCGGGCGAGGTCGGACACACCTTTGTCGAAGCCGCGGCCGACTTCATGAAGCAGTACGAGTCGGTGTTCGTCGAGGAGTTCGGCCCGGAGCGCAAAGGCACGCGTTGAACCTCCAGATCGACCTTTCCTGGCTGCTCATGGTGGCCGAGCACAAGACCCCCGGCGATCCGCAGGTGGTCGACTGGGGTGCGCTCGTGGCCGCCGTGGCCCGTCATGAGGCCGAGATCTTCGGCAGCCCGGTCTACAGTGACCCGCATTCCCGGGCAGCTGCCCTGTTGCAGTTGCTGCTCCATGTCCCCGCGCTGGAACACTCCAACGCGATGTTCTCCTCGGCCGTGGCGTATGGATATCTCGTCTCCTCCGGACTCAAGGTCATCACCTCGCCCGAGCAGGTGCGCGACCTGGCCCGGCTGGTGAAGGAGGGCAAGGCGGATGTCCGGGCCATCGCCGACGAACTCCGCCAGTGGAGTCTGTGACAGCCTCGGTACGCGACGGCGGGCCGATGGGTAGGCAACGCTGGACCGGCGTACGCAACAGCGGACCGACGTACGCGACGGTGGACCGATGCGTCAGGCCGCCACGTCCGGGCGGCGTGCCACACCCAGTACGCATGCCGACGTGGGCAGCCGGATTCCCCACTCGGGCATCCTGACCCTGCGGTAGGTCTCCACCACGAATCCGGCCCTCTCGATGGCGCCCAGGGTGTCGCGCGCCGTATGGCACCCGCCCGTCATCAGTGGCCAGACCGTACGGTCCAGTGCCCGCTGGGTGGTCGCCATGGCCCGGTCGTCGGCCCGTACATGCTCGAAGAAGCGCAGCTCACCGCCGGGCCGTAGCACCCGCACGATCTCCGCGAGCGAACGCTCCACATTCCGTACGGTGCACAGCACCAGCGAGGCGACGGCCCCGTCGAACGCCTCGCTCTTCACCGGCAGCGCCTCCGCCGCACCCGGCACGACATCCACCGGGATTCCGGCCCGCAGCGCCGAGCGCACCGCCAACTGCCGCAGGGTGCGCTCGGGTTCGATGGCCACCACCTCGGACACCGCGGGTGGGTAGTGCGCGAAATTCAGGCCATTGCCCGCACCGATCTCGATGACCCGGCCGGACAGCCCGGCCAGCAGCTCCGAGCGCACCGCGGCCAGCCCCGCCTTGGTCTCCGCGGCCACGCTCATCCGGGCGTAGAACCGGGCGAAGACGGGGTGGTGCACCGCGTCCTGTGGGACTCTCGTGCTGCGCGGACGCATGACGGACCTCCTCGACCGGGGGCTCGGGCAGAAAGCACGGCTACTTAGATTCTCCCCCGTTCCGCGCGGCTCAGCCGCTCAATCGGCGGGCCGATTCCCGCCCAGCTCCGCCGCGAGCCAACTCCGGGCCCGCGCACGGAAGTCGGCAGGCTCCAACGCCCCCGCACCGGCCGGCACCGCACCCAGCAGCGGGGCGCCCGCCACCACGGGGAGGTCCGCCAGATTGCAGCGCGCCGCGAGGTCCGGCTCGGCAGGCATGCTGCCCACCACCACACCGAGACACTCCAGCCCGCGGGTCCGCAGCGCCTCCGAGGTCAGCGCGGTGGTGTTGAGCGTGCCCAGACCGGCGGGCGTCACGACCAGCACCGGGGCGGCCAGCAGCCGGGCGGCGTCCGCGAGGGTCGATCCCTCGTCGTCGAACCGTACGAGCAGACCGCCCGCACCCTCGATCAGCACCAGATCGTGTTCGGTCGCCAGCTTCTCCGCCGCATCGGCGATCTCATACGGCCGTACCGGCGGGAGACCCGCCCTGCGGGCGGCCGTGGCAGGGGCCAACGGCTCCGGGAACCGGGCCAGTTCGACCGCGGTGACATGACCACCCGCCAGCCGCGCCACCTCGGCGGCATCACCCGGCTCGCCGGGGGCCAGCCCCGTCTGCGCCGGCTTGAGGACCGCGACGCCGCGGCCTCGGGACGCCGCCGCCACGGCCGCCGTCACGACCGTCTTGCCGATCTCCGTGCCCGTCCCCGTCACTACCAGAACCGTCATCTCATCCCTCTCGCGCAGCCGCGCACACCGCGCGGCAGATCCGCGCCACGTCCTCGTCACCGGTCACATACGGCGGCATGGTGTAGACGAGGTCGCGGAACGGCCGCAGCCACACCCCTTCCCGTACCGCCGCCCGGGTGGCGGCCGCCATGTCCACCTCGTGATCGAGCTGTACGACGCCGATCGCACCCAGCACCCGTACATCCCGCACCCCGGGCAGCTCCGACGCCGGGGCGAGACCTTCCCGCAGCCCCGCACCGATCCGTTTCACCTCCCGCTCCCAGTCCTGGCCGAGCAGCAGATCGATGGAGGCGCACGCGACCGCGGAGGCGAGCGGATTGCCCATGAACGTCGGTCCGTGCGCGAGCACCGGCACGTCGCCGCGCGAGATGCCCTCCGCCACCCGGGAGGTGCACAGTGTCGCCGCCATCGTCAGATAGCCGCCGGTCAGCGCCTTGCCCACGCACATGACATCGGGCGAGATCCCCGCATGCCCGGCGGCGAACAGCTTCCCGGTCCGGCCGAAGCCGGTGGCGATCTCGTCGAACACCAGCAGCACCTCGTGCTCGTCGCACGCCTCGCGCAGCACCCGCAGATACGCGGGGGAGTGGAACCGCATCCCGCCCGCGCCCTGCACCACCGGCTCCACGATCACCGCGGCCAGCCGGTCGGCGTGCTCGGCGATCAGTTCCCGCAGATGCCGTACGTACGCGGCATCCGGCTCCGCGTCGAAACCGGCCGGGGGCTCGTCGGCGAACACCTGGCGGGGCAGGACCCCCGACCACAGCTCGTGCATGCCGCCCTCGGGGTCGCACACCGACATCGGCTGCCAGGTGTCCCCGTGATAGCCGCCGCGCCAGGTCAGCAGCCGCTGCTTGGCGGGCCGTCCGGCCGAGCGCCAGTACTGCAGACACATCTTGACCGCGACCTCGACCGAGACCGACCCCGAGTCGGAGAGGAAGACATGCCGCAGCGGTTCCGGGGTGATCTCGACCAGCCGGGCGGCCAGCCGCACGGCGGGCTCATGGGTGAGCCCGCCGAACATCACATGGCTCATCCGGTCCAGCTGACCACGGGCCGCCTCGTTGAGCACCGGATGGTTGTAGCCATGCACCGCCGACCACCAGGACGACATGCCGTCGACCAACTCGGACTGCCCATGGGCCGGTTCTGCCAGCTTCAGCCGCACCCCGGACGCGGACTCCACGACCAGGGGCTCCTGACGCCCCGGCATCGGGCCGTACGGATGCCAGACGTGGGCCCGGTCCAAGGACCGCAGCTCGGCCGGGGAGAGGGCCTCAGGCATTGGGGGCGAGATCCGTTCCCGCGCCGCGACGGCGGACCGCCACCAGGTCCGTGCGCGCGGCCGGCGCCTCCTGGGGCTCAGCCGCGTCCGCCTCGGGGGTGTCACCGCAGGGGGCGCATCCGCCGTCGTGCGAACCGCACCCGCCGCCCTGCTGCGCCCGGTGCTCGGGCAGCGTCGTCGTGCCCGCACCCTCCACCTCGAAATCGGCGTCCGCGATCATGTCCAGGTCCGCCTGACCCGCCTGCCCCTCGCTGGTGAGGTAGTCGCCCAGGAAGATCGAGTTGACCAGGTGCAGGGCCAGCGGCTGCATCGAGCGCAGGTGCACCTCGCGCCCGCCCGCGAGCCGAACCTCCACGTCCGGGCAGACGAACCGGACCATCGCCAGGATGCGCAGACAGCGCTGCGGGGTGAGGTTCCACTCCTTGGCCAGCGGGGTTCCCTCGAACGGGATCAGGAAGTTCACCGGCACCGAGTCCGGGTCCAGTTCGCGCAGCGAGAAGACGACATCGACCAGGTCGGCGTCGCTCTCACCCATCCCGGCGATCAGTCCGGAGCACGCCGAGAGCCCGGCGGCCTGCGCCTGGTGGACGGTCTCCACCCGGTCCGCATAGGTGTGGGTGGTGGTGATGTCCCCGTACGTCCCCTCGGACGTGTTCAGGTTGTGGTTGTACGCGTCGGCGCCCGCCGACCGCAGCCGGTCGGCCTGTCCGTCGGAGAGCAGACCGAGGCAGGCACAGACCTCGACGCCCTCGTTCTGTTCCTTGATCGCCTCGATGGTCTCCGACACCCGGTCGACATCGCGGTCCGTCGGACCGCGGCCGCTCGCCACCAGACACACCCGCTTGGCCCCGCCCGCCACCCCGGCGGCGGCAGCCTTCGACGCCTCGTCCGGTTTCAGCCAGGTGTACTTGAGGATCTCCGCCTTCGAGCCGAGCCGCTGCGAGCAGTACGAGCAGTCCTCGGGGCAGAGACCGGACTTGAGATTGACCAGATAGTTCAGTTTCACGCGCCGCCCGAACCACTGACGGCGTACCTTTCCGGCCGCGGCCACCACTTCGAGCAGATCGTCGTCGGAGGTCGCCAGTACGGCGAGGGCTTCTTCGCGGGTCGGCAGCTCGCGCCGCAGCCCCTTGTCCACCAGCGTGTTCAGGAGGTCCATGGCGAAGATCCTGGCCTACCGCACGGCCCGCAGCCAAGGAGGAACCGGACAACAGAGCCTGTCGAGGGTGTGTGTATTGCCACACCATGACCTGTTGCACCCGCGGTTAGGCTCTGTGAGCTGCCTACAAAAGGGACCGCCCATGCCCCTCGACCCGTTCGACTGGATCGACGACGAGGCGCGCCGCCGCGCGGCTGCCGGACTCGTCCGTGCTCTGCGCCCCCGGCCCGCCGAACCCGGACCTCTGGACCTCGCGAGCAATGACTATCTGGGCCTGACGCGGCACCCCGACATCACCGCCGCCGCAGCCGAGGCGGCGCGCAGGTGGGGCGCGGGCGCGACCGGATCGCGACTCGTCACCGGCTCCACCGAACTGCACGCCGAACTCGAAAGTGAACTGGCCGAATTCTGCGGGTTCGAAGCGGCCCTGGTGCTGTCATCCGGCTACGCGGCCAACCTCGCGGCCGTCACCGCGCTCACCGGCCATGGCTCGCTGATCGTCTCCGACGCGGGCAACCACGCCTCGATCGTGGACGGTTGCCGTCTCTCCCGCGCAGGGACCGCCGTCGTTCCGCACGCCGATCCCGACGCCGTACGCAAGGCCCTGCGGTCGCACGAGGGACGGGCGCTGGCCGTGACCGACTCGGTCTTCTCGGTCGACGGCGACGCGGCACCGCTGCCCGAACTGGCCGACGTCTGCCGTGCCGAGGGCGCCGCACTGCTCGTCGACGACGCGCACGGCCTGGGCGTGCTGGGGGACGGCGGTCGGGGGGCGCTCTCAGCCGCCGGTCTGGCGGGCGGCGCGGGAATCGTCACCACGCTCACCCTCTCCAAGTCCCTGGGCAGCCAGGGCGGAGCGGTCCTGGGACCGGCCCGGGTCATCGAACACCTCGTCAACACGGCCCGTACGTTCATCTTCGACACCGGTCTCGCTCCGGCCGCGGCGGGCGCCGCGCTGGCCGGCCTGCGACTGCTGCGCCGCGAACCGGAGCGGGCCGGCCGGGCCCGTGCGG
>NZ_JBEXPH010000327.1:0-5902 GCF_040611955.1 Streptomyces sp. NPDC006510
GCAGTCGGCCTCGCGCACCAGCGGGGCATGCGGCTCGCCGTCGACGACCACAACGCCCGCGCCGACGCCCCCTTCCGGCTGGTCCTGCGCACCGAGGACGACTCCGGGGACCCCGCCCGCGCCCCGCGCACCGCCGACCGGCTGGCCGCCGACCCGAAGGTGCTGGCCGTCGTCGGCCCCACCGGGGACGTCGTCGCCGCATCCGTCGTCGAGCGCTACGAGCGGACCGGCCTCGCCCAGGTCGTCGTCGCGGCCCGGTCCACCACCGCCGAGGTCTCGGCCACGAAGACCCTCTGCGTGACCCGCCCCTTCGACAGCGCGCTGCCCATCGGCATCCTGCGCTACCTGTCCCAGGTCCGCCCGGCCCGGCGGCCGGCGATCGTGGAGGACGGCGCCGACCCCGAGGGCGCCTGGGCCATCGCGGACATCTTCCGGGACTCCCCGCCCGAAGGCGCCGAGGTGACCGTGCACCCGGTCGCGGCGGGCGCCGACGACTTCGGCCCGGCGGCCCGCGCGGTGGTCGCCGGGGGCGCGGACGCCGTCGTCCTCGCCGGATCGTCACCCGCCCGGGGCGCCCGCTGCGCCGCCGCCCTGGCCTCCGCCGGGTTCACCGGGACCCGCGTGGCCACCGGCCCCGTCCTGGCGCCCGCCTTCCTCCGGGGCGCGGGGGAGGCCGCCGAGGGATGGGTGTTCGCCCAGGCGTACAGCGACCCGGCGGCGGTCCCGGCCGCGAAGGCGTTCACCGCCGCGTACCGGAAGCGCTTCGGGGCCGCGCCGGGCCGCTGGGCCGCCGAGGCGTACGACGCGGTCGGGCTGATCGCCGAGGCGGCCCGGTCCACCAGCGCCACCGGAGCGGAACGCGAAGGCATGGCCCAGCGCCTGTTCCGGACCACCCACCCGGGCATCACCCGGACGCTGTCCTTCTACGCCAGCCGGCAGGTGCGGTACGAGACGGGGATCTTCCTCTACCGGGTCGAGCACGGACGGGCCCGCCTCCTGGGGCCCTTCACCAAGGTCTGAGCCGGAACCTCCATGCGTCGGACGGGGGAACCGTGCCGACGGCATGAAGCGGATCTTCGGGCGCGCTTAAGAAAACCTCGATGGACCTGTGGCGCGGGGTGCGGCAGATTTCTCCGTGACGGCCGAGGATGGTGCGCGGCAGCCGATCGACGCGCGCTGCCGATGTGTCCCGTCCCTCTCGATCCTCCCCGGGCCGCAGGCTTCCCCTTGGCATGCCCCCGGCCCGGGGTACTCAACGCCGCACCAGCGCAGGGAGCCGCAGCCGTGAAGGCACTCGTGAAGCAGAAGGCCGAGCCGGGACTCTGGCTGATGGACGTGCCGGAGCCGGAGATCGGCCCCACGGACGTACTGATCAAGGTGCTCCGTACCGGCATCTGCGGCACCGACCTGCACATCCGCAACTACGACGGCTGGGCGCAGCAGGCCGTACGAACCCCGCTCGTCCTCGGGCACGAGTTCGTCGGCGAGGTCGCGGAGACCGGCGCCGACGTCGTCGACATCAACGTCGGCGACCTGGTCAGCGGCGAGGGCCACCTGGTGTGCGGCAAGTGCCGCAACTGCCTGGCCGGCCGCCGTCACCTGTGCCGCTCCACGCTCGGGCTCGGCGTCGGCCGGGACGGGGCGTTCGCCGAGTACGTCGCCCTGCCCGCGTCCAACGTCTGGGTGCACCGGGTCCCCGTCGACCTCGACGTCGCCGCGATCTTCGACCCGTTCGGCAACGCCGTGCACACCGCGCTGTCGTTCCCGCTGGTCGGTGAGGACGTACTGATCACCGGCGCCGGACCGATCGGCATCATGGCCGCCGCTGTCGCCAAGCACGCTGGCGCCCGCAACGTCGTCATCACCGACGTCAGCGAGGCCCGCCTCGAACTGGCCCGGAAGGTCGGCGTCAGCCTCGCCCTGAACGTCGCCGAGGAGACCATCGCCGACGGTCAGCAGCACCTCGGACTGCGCGAGGGCTTCGACGTCGGCCTGGAGATGTCCGGCCGGCCCGAGGCGATGCGCGACATGATCGCGAACATGACGCACGGCGGCCGGATCGCGATGCTCGGACTGCCGTCCGAGGAGTTCGCCGTCGACTGGGCCCGCGTCGTCACCTCGATGATCACCGTCAAGGGCATCTACGGCCGCGAGATGTACGAGACCTGGTACGCCATGTCCGTACTGCTGGAGGGCGGCCTCGACCTCGCCCCCGTGATCACCGGCCGGTACGGCTACCGCGACTTCGAAGCGGCCTTCGACGACGCGGCGAGCGGCCGCGGCGGCAAGGTCATCCTCGACTGGACCTCCTGACCCGACGCCCTCGTAGACAACTGGGAGACACCCCTCATGTTCGACTCCGTACGCGACGACCTGCGCACCACCCTCGAAGAGATCGAGGCCGCCGGACTCCACAAGCCCGAGCGCGTGATCGGCACCCCGCAGTCCGCGTCGGTCGCCGTCACCGCGGGCGGCCGCCCCGGTGAGGTGCTCAACTTCTGCGCCAACAACTACCTGGGGCTCGCCGACCACCCCGAGGTGATCGGCGCCGCCCACCAGGCGCTGGACCGCTGGGGCTACGGCATGGCCTCGGTCCGCTTCATCTGCGGCACCCAGGAGGTCCACAAGGAGCTGGAGCAGCGGCTCTCCACGTTCCTCGGCCAGGAGGACACGATCCTCTACTCCTCCTGCTTCGACGCCAACGGCGGTGTCTTCGAGACCGTCCTCGGCCCGGAGGACGCGGTCATCTCCGACGCCCTCAACCACGCCTCCATCATCGACGGCATCCGCCTCTCCAAGGCCAAGCGGTTCCGCTACGCCAACCGCGACATGGACGACCTGGAGAAGCAGCTCAAGGAGGCGTCCGGCGCCCGGCGCAGGCTCGTCGTCACCGACGGTGTGTTCTCCATGGACGGGTACGTCGCCCCGCTGCGCGAGATCTGCGACCTGGCCGAGCGCTACGACGCCATGGTCATGGTCGACGACTCGCACGCCGTCGGCTTCGTCGGCCCCGGCGGCCGCGGCACGCCGGAGCTGCACGACGTGATGGACCGGGTCGACATCATCACCGGCACCCTGGGCAAGGCGCTCGGCGGCGCGTCCGGCGGCTATGTCGCGGCCCGCGCCGAGATCGTCGCGCTGCTGCGTCAGCGCTCCCGCCCGTACCTCTTCTCCAACTCCCTCGCCCCGGTCATCGCGGCGGCCTCGCTCAAGGTCCTCGACCTGCTGGAGGCCGCCGGCGACCTGCGCGAGCAGCTCAACGCCAACACCGCGCTCTTCCGTACCCGGATGACCGAGGAAGGCTTCGACATCCTGCCCGGCGACCACGCCATCGCCCCCGTCATGATCGGGGACGCGGCGAAGGCAGGCCGGATGGCGGAACTCCTCCTGGAGCGCGGTGTGTACGTGATCGGGTTCTCCTACCCGGTCGTCCCGCAGGGCGCGGCCCGGATCCGCGTCCAGCTCTCCGCCGCGCACTCCACGGAGGACGTGAACCGGGCGGTGGACGCGTTCGTCGACGCGCGGGCCGCACTGGGGGAGTAGCACCCGGGGTCTCACAGGGAACCCCGCCCGGCCGGGGTTCCCTGCGTGACCTGGGACAATGGGGCACATGATCGATTCACGGCGGCTGCGCATTCTCCGTGCGGTGGCCGACCACCGCACGGTGACCGCCGCCGCCGCCGCGCTGTACCTCACCCCCTCCGCGGTCTCCCAGCAGCTTGCCGCGCTGGAGCAGGAGACCGGGCACCGGCTCGTCGAACGGGGCGCGCGCGGCGCCCGGCTCACCCCCGCCGGGGAGATCCTGCTGACCCACACCAATGCGGTGCTGGCCCAGCTGGAACGGGCCGAGGCGGAGCTAGCCGCGTACGACGCGGGGGACGCGGGCACGGTCACCGTCGCCGCGTTCGCCACCGGCATCGGCCTGGTCCTCGCCCCCGCGATCGCCGAACTGACGCGCACCGCGCCCGGTATCCGGGTCCGGGTCCAGGACGCCGAGGGCGACGCGAGCGTGCCGATGGTGCTCGACCGGCAGGTCGATGTCGCGGTCGCCGTCGAGTACCGGGGCGCCCCGGGCGAGGACGACCGGCGGCTGACCCGGGTGCCGTTGTACTCCGAGCCGTTCGACGCGGTGCTGCCGGTCGGGCACCGGCTGGCCGACCGGGCACAGGTGGCGATCGCCGACCTGGAGAAGGACGCGTGGATCGGCCCCTACCCCGGCAATCCCTGCCACGACGTGGTGGTTCTGTCCTGTGAGTTCGCCGGGTTCCAGCCGAGGCTGGAGCACTCCTCGGACGACTTCCGCGCGGTGGTCGCGCTGGCCGGGGCGGGTGCCGGGGTGGCGCTGGTGCCGCGGTCGGCGCTGCGGGGGATGGAGCTGACGGGGGTGGTGGTGCGGCCGGTGGAGGGCAGCGCGCCGACCCGCCGGGTCTTCGCCGCAGTGCGGCACGGGGCGGAGGGGCATCCGCTGATCGCCCCGGTGCTCGACGCGCTGGCCGCGGCGGCGGTACGGGAGGGGGCGCTGCCCCTGCCCGCATCGCCATGACCCGCCCGCCCCTCGGCCCCCGGACGAGGCCAGGGGCGCGTCCTCACGTCCGGCGCCCGAGGACGAACCGGCCGCCGGACCACCCCGGCCACAACGCCCCCGCACCCGCCGCGACCATCACGGCCAGGGCGAGCACCCCGTACCGCTCGGGCGGCAGATACGGCACCGAGCCGGTCACCGACACCGCGAACGCCAGCAGCGGGACCGCCGCGACCAGCGTGCCGATCGCCAGCCCGGCCACCGCCACCAGTCCCGTCTCCAGCACCAGCATCCGCCGCACCTGACGGCGGCCCGCACCGACCATCCGCAACAGCCGGAACTCGGGGCGGCGGCCCACCGTGATCAGGGACAGCGTGCTGATCACCGCGAGCAGCGCGAAGCCACCGATCACCCCGACACCGATGATGATCATGGCGTTGTCCCGGTCCGACGACGACGGTGCGATCCGTACGTCGTCGGCCGTCGCGGGAAGGACCCGCACACCCGGGTACGGGGCGAGTGCACGCCGTACCGAAGCGGCGGCCGAGGCCGCCCGGCCGTCCGCCGAGCGGATCAGGATCCGCTGGTCGCGAAGGACCGAGACATGCCCGGCCAGCGCCTCGCGCGGCAGCATGAACTCGCCGAGCCCCAGCGCCCGTTCGTACAGCGCCACCACCCGCAGCCGTACCTCGGTGCCGTCGCCGAGACGGAGCTCCACCGTGTCCCCGGTGCCGACCCCGAGATCACCGGCCCGGTCCTCGCCGACCGCCACCGTGTCCCGGCCGGTGAGGTCCGCCGGATCACCCGCGGTGACATGCGGATCGAGCGTGCCGGACAGCTGGCCGGCCGTCACACCCAGCACCGGGAGCCGGTCGAGCTTCGGGTCACCCATCTCACGGTGCGCGAGGACGACGCCGGAGCGCAGCACACCGGTCGCCGCCGCCACCCCGGAAGCCCCGCGCACGGCCTCGGCGGCACCGGCGGGCAGTCCGGCGGCCGGTCCCGTCACCACCAGGTCGGCCCGGAGCGCGGCAGCGGCCTGCCGGTCGGCGGCCCGCTCCAGCGTCGAGCCCGCCGCCAGCTGTACGCAGACGAACGCGACGACCAGCACGATCGGGGTGATCGCCGCACCGAGGCGGCGGTTGTGCGCGGCGGCGGACTTGGCGGCGAGGAAGCCGGAGACCCCACCGGCACGCCGTACCGGAGTGCCGAGGACCCGCATCGCCCCCCGGGCGATCCACGGCCCGAGCAGCGCCACGGCGATGATCAGCGAGGTCGCCGCACCCGACGCGGCCATCGCGGCGGCCTGCCCGCCCTGCGCCGTCGCCGCGCCGGCCGCGCTCACACCCGCGATGGCCAGCACCGCCCCGCCGACCGTAC
>NZ_JBEXPH010000328.1:0-5840 GCF_040611955.1 Streptomyces sp. NPDC006510
GGGAACCCGGTCCGAGGGACCGCCGGGCCGTTGGTTCAGACGGTGGCTTCGGGCTGCGCCGCGTCGAGGTAGTGGACCCGGGTCTGCGCGGTGTGCGGGATGAGCAGGCCCTGAAGTTCCTCGGCCGCCATTTTGAGGAGGTGGCCGTCGCGGGTGGCGTGGAGGGTTTCGAGGACGAAGGCGACGTGGGTGGAGTCCTCGGTGACGCGGGTGCGGTGGGCGTCGCGGTGGTTCCAGTGGCGGGTCAGGACACCGGTGGCGTCGGCGTAGATGATCTCGCCGGGCTTGGGGTTCTCGATCGTGCCGGGTTCGCCGAGCGGGGTGAACTCCTCGCTGCCGTCGGCGTATCGGATGTCGACGTCGCCGGTGAGGTGGTCGAGGTCGAATGCGCCGGCGGGCAGACCGTGGCGGACGGAGGCGGCGTTGTAGGAGTCGACCGCGGGGTTGATGCGCGGCAAGGTGCCCTTTTTGGCCATGCGGCGGCCGAGCGCGTCGACGCTGGGGCGGATGCGGCGGGGGTTGGTACCGAAGGAGCGGTAGGCGGTGTGCCACGCCTCGATCCGGGGGTCGGTCTCGTCGGCGGGCTGCCAGGTGCCGGCTTCGAGCTGCTGCTCAAGGTCCGCCAGGGCGGCGGCGGTGTCGGGCCAGGGTTCGTGGCCGCGCAGGCCGGTGGCGGTGACCAGGGCGATGAGGGTGTCGGGGAAGGCGTCGGCGACAGCGGGGCCGATGCGGAAGGCGGTCATGGGAGGGTTCCGTTCTTGAGCGTGCGGGTCCGGGGGCGAAGGCGTGCTCGCGGTTCTCCCAGCGGGGCCCCGCGGTGGTGGGTCAGGTGAGGGCGAGGAGGCTGACGGCGACGGCGGCGGTGCCCAGGCCGACGAGCTGGCCGCGGTGGATGCGTTCGGCGAGCACACCGCGGGCGAGCAGGACCGTGCCGGCCGGGTAGAGGGCGGTGATCACGGCGACGACGGTGAGGTCACCGCTGCGGGCGGCCAGCAGGAACATCAGGTTCGCCAGCGAGTCCAGTACGCCCGCGGTGGCCGACATGGCGTACGCGGGCCGTTCGGAGCCCAGCTTGCGGTGCATCAGCCCCGCCGCGGTCAGGGTGACGGCCGAGGAGACCGCCCGGCCGACGATCAGCGGGGCCACGCCACTGTCGGACGGCGCCTGGTGCAGGAAGATCAGCTGGAGGGCGATGGCGGCGCCCGCGCCGAGGGCCAGCAGCAGTGCCGGCCGCGAGGGCCGTGCGGAGCCCGCGCCGTGTCCGGCGCTCACCAGCACCACCGCCACCAGCGCGAGCACCAGGCCCAGCAGACCGGCCATACCGAGGTGCTCACCCTGCAGCATTCCCACCGTGACCGGGAGCGCTGCCGAGACCAGTGCGGTCACCGGGGAGAGCACGTTCATCGGACCGATGGCGAGCGTCTTGTAGAGCAGGGCGAACGCGGCGGCGGAGACCACGCCGGAGGCGGCGCCCCAGCCGAGGGCGGCCGGGCCGAACGAGGCGCCGAGAACAGGCCACAGCAGCAGCTCGACCGCGAGGCTGGCCGGGGCGGCGACCATCACGGTGCGCAGCACGTGGGCCTTCCGAGCACCGAGACCGCCCAGGAAGTCGGCGCACCCGTAGGCGAGCGAGCTTCCCAGGGCCAGCAGCAGAGCGAGCACGAAACAATCCCTTACTATTCCAATGGAACGACTAGACCGTACAACGGACCGACCGCACTGTGTCAACCAACCGACCGGACAGTGCATTGCAGTGGTCCACGCGTGAGGATGGATATACAGGTGGCCGAGACAGAGGCAGCCCTGCGTACGCTCGCCCACAACGTCAGAGCGGCCAGAACCCGTGCGGGCCTGTCCCTGGACGAACTCGGCCGCCGCGCCAAGATCAGCAAGGGGGCCCTGGTCGCACTGGAGAAGGCGCAGGGCAACCCGAACTTCGCCACGCTGGTCCGCCTCGCAGACACCCTCGGCATCTCGGTGTCCGCCCTGATGGAAGGTCCGAGCGAAGGCCGCGTGCGCGTCGTGTCCGCCGACGCCGTGATGCCGCTGTGGGTGGGAGAGCAGGGCAGCGAGGCCCGGCTCATGCTGACGACCTCGGGACCGGCCCCGGTCGAGGTGTGGCGCTGGCGGCTGCAGCCGGGCGAGGAATACCCCAGCCACCCCCACCAGGCCGGAGTCGTCGAAACCGTCAGCGTCACCTCCGGCCGGATGATCCTGCTCGTCGACGGCACCGAGCACCCCGTCGAGGCCGGACAGACCGCCGCCTTCGACGGCGACGCCCCCCACACCTACCGGGGCGCCGGCAACGAGACCTGCCACCTGATCATGACCGTCCACCTGCCCCCCGACCCCGCGGGCCGCGCCTGAGCCGACCTTTCGAGCCAACGGGTGCTCCCGGTGGCCGCGTCGCCCCGGCTGCGCGACAGGTGCCGGAACGGCGACAGGACCGGTCAGGAATCAAGAAGCACCGTTCGCCGGGCCGCAACTAGCGTCACGGACATGGCATCCATCGAAAACGTGACCCTTGAGGCGGCCGACCCCACGGCCGCCAAGCACTTCTACGCCACTGCCTTCGGTCTGGACACCCAGGTGCGCCTGCGGGCCTCGGAGGCACCCGCAACCGGCTTCCGTGGGTTCACGCTCGCGCTCACGGTGTCCCAGCCGGCCACCGTCAACAGCCTCGTCGACGCCGCGCTCGACGCGGGCGCCACCTCGCTGAAGCCCGCCGCGAAGTCCCTCTGGGGCTACGGCGGCGTCGTACAGGCCCCGGACGGGGCGATCTGGAAGGTCGCGACCTCGGCGAAGAAGGACACCGGACCCGCCACCCGGCAGATCGACGAGATCGTGCTGCTGCTGGGAGTCGCGGACGTGGCCGCGAGCAAGCGGTTCTACGTCGGCCGGGGCCTGGCCGTGGGGAAGAGCTTCGGCAGCAGGTACGTCGAGTTCGCTGCCGGGGCGAGCCCCGTCAAGCTGGCGCTCTACAAGCGCCGTGCGCTGGCCAAGGACGTCGGCGTCCCGCCCGAGGGCACCGGATCGCACGGGCTCGTGATCAGTGGTGATGCCGGGCCCTTCACCGACCCGGACGGGTTCGCTTGGGAGGCCGCACCGCCGGCACCCACGTCCTGATGCGCACTGTTGCCGACACCGAGCGGATACGTACGCTTCGTGGTCCGCAGGGCCTGCGAGAGGGCAGCCTGCGCGAGGCCACCAGGACGGGGCGCCACGAAGAAACACGAAGCGACTGGAGAAAGCATGACGGGCGCGCCGCCGCGTGGACTTGAGGAGAGGCTGCGGGACACCCGCGCGGCTGGAGAGCGACATCGATCTCTGGATCGCGACAGCGGGCTCCCCGGACGGCGCCCACCTCGTCCCGCTCTCGTACCTCTGGGACGGGAGCGCGTTCCTCATCTCGACGCCACGCGCCTCGGTCACCAGCCGCAACCTGCTCGCGGACGGCCGGGCGCGGCTCAGCCTCGGGCCGACCCGCGACGTCGTCATCGTCGACGGCACCGCCGAGCCGGTGGACATCGCCAGCCTCGGCCCGGAAGCGGGCGACGCGTTCGCGGCCAGGACCGGGTTCGACCCGCGCGAACTCGACCAGCCCTACCAGTACTTCCTGATCCGGCCGCGGCGCATCCATGCCTGGCGGGAGGCGAACGAAATGCGGGGACGCGAGCTCATGCGCGACGGCCGATGGCTCGGCTGACCGCCGCCGGCCGCCGGCCCGTACGGGGCGATGCCTGTCGCCGTCCGCACGGACTCGCGCGGGGTTCGCTTCCGGGCCGATCCGCGCCGATTCGGCCGAGCACGCCGCGCCGCGTTCGCCCGCGTGGAAGGATGAGCCCCCATGTGGTCGCGGCTACCGTTCGGGGACGGGTTACGGGCAGAGCTGGGCTCCCCCGGGCGCTCTCGGCGTCTGGACAGCAGCCCGCGCTCACGGGTGTGGCGGGTGGAGCTGGCCGGGGGACCGGCGGTGGTGAAGCAGATCGTCGACGGTCCCGATGCCGAGCAGCGGTACGGCCGTGAGCTGGCCGCGTTACGGCTCGCCGCTCGGGCCGACGAGCCCGTGGTGCCCGCGCTGCTGGGCACCGATCCCGGCGAGCGGGTGCTGGTCCTGGAGCATCTGGACCACCGACGCCCGCCCGGCGACTGGATCGTCGACTACGCGGCGGCACTCGCCCGGCTGCATGCCACCGCCCGCCCGGGGGACGCCGGAGTGCTGCCCCGCTGGCTGGGCCCGGACGAGGCCGACATCGAGTCATTCCTCGGGCTGGCCGGGGCTCTCGGGGTTCCCGTCGCGCCCGGTGTGTCCGGTGAGCTCTGCGACCTCGTGGACCGGCTCGGCCGGGCGCCGGGGCACGCCCTTCTCCACGGGGATCCGTGTCCCGGCAATGATCTGCACACCACCGGCGGGATCAGGTTCATCGACTTCGAACAGGCCTCGTTGGGCAGCGGGCTGGTGGAACTCGCCTATCTGCGCATCGGCTTCCCGACATGCTGGTGTGTCACCGCGGCAGCCGCTCCGCTGCTGGACCGGGCGGAGGTCGCCTACCGCACGGCATGGCGCACCGAGACCGGCACCGAACCCCACGGCGACCTCACCGACGCGTGCGCCGGCTGGCTGCTACGAGGCGATGCACTGGTCGAGCGGGCCCGCCGCGGAACCACCGACCACCTGGCCCGGATCCCGGACCGGGACTGGAAGTGGGGCACCGCGACCGCCCGGCAACGGCTCGTCCACCGGCTCGGCGTCGTCGGCCGGATGACCGCCGACCGCGCCGGACTGAGCGGCCTGAGCAGGCTCAGCACCGACATGCGCCACCGAATGCTCGCTCGCTGGCCCACGCTCCCACCGGTCCCGTCACAACGCCCGTAGATCCGCTGCCGTCCCGGACGGCCACGGCGCCTCACGACACGAGTCGTCCGCCGGTCTGTTCCCGATGACCGCGATCGACGCCTGGACACCGTGAGCATACTCAGTATGCTCACGGAATGAAGATCATGGTCTGTGGCCTTGTGGCAGGGGCCGGGTTCGGGGCGGCCACCTCGCTCGCCAACGCGCTCTCCTCGCCGTATTCAGCACTCGGCGCCCCACTGACGGGCAGCGTCTGGGCCGGTACCGCCAAGGTGCTCAGCCTCCTCGTGGGCCTCGGCTGGGCGTGGGCCGCGCTCGCCGTGGTGATGGGGTGGCTGGCCAGGACATGGGCGCGAGGTGCCATGGCAGGGGTGCTCGCGCTGATCGCGGCCACAGCGGCGTACTACCCGATGGACTCCTTGGTACGGGACGAACCGATCGCCTGGTACTGGTCGGAGACGCTCATGTGGTGGGCGGCGAGCGTGCTGTTCGGATCGGTCCTGGGTGTGGTGGGTGCGGCCGTCCGGCGCCCCGGTGTGACCGGCTTGCTCGCCGGGCTGACGGTGCCCGTGGGTGGCGCGGTGCAGATGCTCGTACTGCCGCCCCGGCCGGGCGTCGGTTTCGCGCGGGAAACCGTTCTGGCCGAGGTTCTCACCTGGGCGGTCCTGGCCATTGCCGCAGGTTGGGCCGTCCACCGCTTCCGGACCGCGAAGCGTGACCCATCGGCCGGGCACAGGGGGGTTAGCCCTACCTGAGCCGGGCGGTCAGCAGGATCGTTCCGGGCGGGCGCATCCGGAAATGCTGGGTCCGGCACATACCGCTGGTTTTCCCGAGGGTTTCGTAGGAGTTGGCACGTGCGTGAGCAGGCATGGCAGAGGTTTCGTCCTTCCGAACGGCGGCGGGGCGGCCGGCGCAGAGCCGTGCCGGCCGCGGCCGCGGTGGTCGTCGGCGTCATGACGATGGGCGCCCTGGCGCCGCCCGCGGC
>NZ_JBEXPH010000329.1:0-5770 GCF_040611955.1 Streptomyces sp. NPDC006510
TGCAGTACCGGCCCGACACCCTCGACGGCTTCATAGCCGGCACCGGCCTGGCCGTCGACACCCCAACGTCACCCTAACCAGCCGAAGTCAGTAACGCCGTGCGGCAAACGGTGCTGGCAGCATTCGCGGGTATCTCTGTTCTGGCCGGCCTGGTGTACACCGCGCGCTCATACGCACTGTCTCGCCGCGGCCAGGTGACAGAACGGTTCCGTGCTGCCATCGAACAGCTCGCTTCCGGCAAGCTCGAAGTGCGGCTCGGCGGCGTGTACAGCCTGGAGCACCTACTGACCGAGTCCCCACAAGAACACACAGCCATCGTGAACGTCCTGGCCGGGTTCATCCACAACACCACACACCGCGGTCCATCGAGCGACCCCCTGGCTCTGCCCCACGAGCGGAACCCGTCACACCGTGAAGTTGCGTGGGGCATCGAACTCCCCGCTGACCTTCAGGCTGCAGTCAACGTCCTCGCCCGACGTCCAGACCGGCACGAACCGCGCCGTGTGGACTTGCGCAGGGCGGGACTGGCCGGACTCAGCTTGCGGCACTTCGAGTTCGATTCTCCGCCCAGCCTGTCATGGATGTTTCTGACCTCAGCCGACCTGCGCAGGGCCGACTTGCGGGGGGTGGACTTCCGACGCTCGATCCTCAACTACGCGGACCTCTGCCTCGCCTGGCTGGGCGAGGCCCGCCTGGACGGTGTAGAGCTGTTCGCTGCTGATCTGCGCGGCGCCCACATGAACGAAGCGATATTGGTTCAGACCAACCTGCGCGCCGCCGACCTGCGTGAATGTGAAGGGCTCACTGCACATCAGCTCTCGGTGGCAGCGATAGACATGACCACACGACTTCCCGACGTACTTCAAGACGATCCATGGGTTGTAGCCCGTCTTGAGGATTGCGGCACCTGGGACAGGCAGCACGGGGCTACTACCTGTGCTCCTCCGACACCTCAACCCCCTCAGGCGCGCCGGATCTCTGCCGGGCTGTAACACGAAGTCCTTCTTGTCAAGCTCCGTGGCGCGGGCGTTCCGGGTCTTGCCCGGGCGGCGGTCGAAGGCTCCCGTGTCCGGGCGGTTTGGCGGGTGCGTGGGTGGAACGCATGCGCCGGGCGCGCCGCACCGAACGCAGCCTGGCCTGCGACGAGCCGGCAAAGGGCGACAAGGACCCGGGGAACTGGTATCCCCCGCTGGCGACCTGCTGGTGCACCTACAGCTGTAGCAGATCCTTCATGACGCTCTCCGGATGACGTCTCCTGTTTGTTCCGGCAGGACGAAGCCGTTCGACCAGCATGTCGCATACGACGAGGGCGCGGACCGGCAGGCAGAGGATGGGGGGTTGGACGGGAGGCGGCGGAGGGGCCGGTGGACCGCTGCCGGGGGCGCCCGGTGGACTGCCCGGCCCGTGCGACGGCACGAGCCGGGCGGCTCCAGGACGAGTACGGGTGTCTCGCGACGAGAGGCGTCTTCGTGCGCGAGCAGCAGGATCAGGCTGCCTTGTAGGCGACATACCCCCATTGTTCGGTGTCCGGGCCGGCGCCGGTGTGCTGGTCGGGGAACCAGCGGTTGATCGGTCCGAGGCCGGGCGGGGGGATGGTGAGGCCTTTTGCCATCGCGGTCATGGCCTCGGCGGAGCTCGTCACGTAGGGGATGGTCCCGGAGGCTCCGTAGGAGTCGCTCGCGGCGTCGGTCTCCGGTGATGCCAGGGTCGTGCACAGGACCAGGCAGCTGCCCGGCGCGAGGCGGGCCGTGTACCTCTGCACCAGGGCGGCGGCCTCGGCGGGGTCGGTGACGTGGCCGATGACGGACATCAGCATCAGCGCGACCGGCCGGTCCAGGTCCAGCGTCCGCGCGGCGTGGGCGAGCACCGTGTCCGGGTCCGTCAGGTCGGCGTCCACGTAGTCGGTGGCGCCCTCGGGTGTGCTGGTGAGCAGGGCTCGGGCGTGCGCGAGGACGATCGGGTCGTGGTCGACGTAGACGATCCGGGCGTCGGGTGCGACGCGCTGCGCGACTTCGTGGGTGTTGTCGGCGGTCGGGAGTCCGGTGCCGATGTCGAGGAACTGCCGGTACCCCTCCTCGCCGGCCAGGTGCCGTACGGTCCGTCCGAGGAAGGCGCGGGTCGCGAGGGCCAGGTCGACCATGGCGGGGTACTCGCGCTTGATCTGCTCGCCGAGTTCCTGGTCCGCGGCGAAGTTGTCCTTTCCGCCCAGCAGGTAGTTCCAGAATCTTGCGGAGTGCGGTTTCTCGGGCTGGAGGTCCAGATCCTGCGTGCCGTCGGTCATGAAGGTGATTCCTTTCCGGTCCGGATGCGGTGCGTCGGGGGTGGAGCGAGAGCCGCGGTCGCGTCCATCGCGGCGAGGTAGGCGAGGACCGCTCCCTTGTCCTCCGTGACCGTCGCGGCTTCCGGGTGAAGGCCGCGCACGATCAGCCGGTCGGCGAGCTGCGGGTGGGTGTAGCGCAGGATGTCCGCGGATCCGCTCAGCAGCAGCGGGTGCTGTCCGGCCGCGGTGGGGATCACCTGCAGGGTGACCGCCCCCCGGTGTACGGCGACGTGGTCCAGGTGGGCAAGCTGCTCGGCCATCACGTCCCGGTCCCCGATCACCCGCTCCAGTACAACGCCCTCGATCAGGGCCCACAACCGTACGGGCCGGTCCGTGCGGCGGACGGTGTGCAGCTGCCGTTCCTCCAGGAGCCGCAGCCGCCGGCCGATCTCCTCCGCACCGGCGCGGGGGTGACGCAGCTTCAGGAGCGCACGGGCGTAGCCGGGGGTCTGGAGCAGCTCGGGGACCACTCCGGGGGCGTAGGTGCGGATCAGGCTGGCTGCTGATTCCAGATCGATCACACCGGCCAGGTGGTCGGGGAGGATGTCGCGGTACGGGTGCCACCATCCCGGCCGCCGCGCCTCCTCCAGTGACGCCAGGACCGTCTCCGCCTCGGCGTCCGGCGTCCCGTACAGGCGCAGCAGGTGGGTCACCGTCGCGCGGCGTGGGGCGGTCCTGGCGAGCTCCAGACGGCTGAGCGTCATTTCGTGCACGCCGAGCGCCGCCGCGGCGGCCTCCAGGGTGAAGCCCGCGGCTTCACGCCTGGAGCGCAGCTCGGAGGCGAACAGCCGCAGGGCCACGGTGGGGCCGGAACGGGGCCGTGACACAGGCAGGATTCCCTTCTCGATCGGCGGGTGTCGCACTCTACGATCCAGCAGCGACCGCTTGCCCCGCACTCTGCAGGGTTGCAGAGTGTCGGGTCACCTTCCATAGTGGATTAGGCCAAGCGGCCGAAAACCTCCTCCGGCCGTCCCCGTAGGAGTGGAGGCATACATGTACGTCTGCATGCCGGCGGACCTCGACTCGATCCGCCACACCCAGCGCGTCGTCGCTGCCGAGCTCCGGCTGCGGCGCTGCCCTCCTGAGCAGATAACCGACATTCAGCGCGTCGTGGCAGACCTCCTCGATCCGCTCTGCCGGACGGCAGACATCAGCCAGTACGGCCTCACCATCCAGCAGTCCCCCACCGCCCCGGCAGCAATCCGCGTGAGCGTGAACTCGGGCGGCACGAACATGCAGCGCGAGATCCCTGTCCCTCGTATCCCCCACCCCCGGCCTCCCGCCGACGACAGCCCGGACCTTTGAGCGGGGCCGCCCAACAGAAAGAGCCGCCTGATGACGGCCGCTGTCGTACGCGCCGTGTACGCGGACGGAGGGCTCACTCCGGCAGCCGCCGCGGCGATGGGGTGAACCACTGAGGGTGGCCGAATTGGACGCCCGGGGAGGGCTGATCAACGGGGTCCGGCGCCCCTGGGAGTCACTGACTCCGGCCGAGCGGCGTCGCCTGGTCGTGCCGGAGGACGGTTCGTGCCTTCTGGCGGTGAAGAACGGCGGTCCGTTCACCGCCCGGGCGACGGTCTTCGATCGGACCTCCGGCCTGCGGAGCATCCGCAGGGGCGCCGGGTCGGTGGTGACCTGGCGCGCGAAGTCCAAGCCGGCCGAACACGGCCTGCTGTTTTCGACCTGGAGCCTGGTCGAGCCGGCCGACTTCCTGGTCGCCGAGGGGGCGGTCGACGAGAACGGATCCGGGCGTCGTGTGTCCGTCGGCGAGTGCGTTTCCGACGACTGCCCAAGGGTCAGAGATCAGCTGGCGGCAGGCCCAGATGGTCGTGCCATGCCCGGCGGCCGGTGACGGTCACGGCGAGCGCACGAGTCGTGCCGATCCGCGTGACCCAGCCGACGGTGAGGGCGTGGCTGCACAGAGCGGCACCCACCGCGCCGGCCAGGTGGGGGCGGCGCTCGGTCCAGTCCAGGCACGCGCGCACCAGCGGGCGGCGCGAGCCGCTCGGCACCGTGATACCGACCTCGGCCAGCCAGGCCGCGCCCCCACCGGTCAGCCCCGGCTCGGGCCCCCACTCCAGCAGGCCGCGCTTGACCATCGCGTCGGTGATCGCCAGCGCGACGGAGCCGGCCAGGTGGTCGTAACACAGCCGCGCACGGGCCAGTGCCTGCTGACGGCCGGAGGCCGACAGCGAACGCGGCCGGGCAGTCTGCTGCGGGGCCAGCGCGGCGAGGCTCTCGATCAGCTCGACCACCCGGCGGTCGGCCACCCGCAGGTAACGGTGGCGTCCGTGCCGCTCCTCGACGAGGAGCCCACCACCGACGAGCAGGTTCAGATGCGATGTCGCGGTCGAGGGCGCGACCCCGGCATAGCGTGCGAGCTCGTTCGCCGTCCACGCCCGGCCATCCAGCAGCGCCAGGCAGAAGGCAGCCCGGGTCCCGTCGGCAAGCAGCCTGGCCACGGCCGCCAGGTCCACGCCCACGTCCTGACCTGCGCGCTGAATACCCATGTCCCCGATTGTCGCCGATCACACTTCGACGTCCGTCGAAGCGTCCACGCCTTAGCGTCGCCGGATGCGCAGGGCACGCCTGCGCGCCCTGCACCTGCACCGGAGGCGCGCCGCCTCCGCTCACGTACCGGAGGAACCATGCCCGCATCCGACACGACCGTCACCGCGTCACCGCCTCCCGAACCCCGGATGGACCTCACTGTCACCGATGCCCCGATGCCCGCGGACATCGCGGTGATCTCCGACGCGCTGGACCGGTTCAACATCGAGAGGACGGGCGTCGACGACCGCAGACCGCTCGCCGTTCTGGTCCGTGATCCCGAGTCGCACCAGGTGATCGGCGGACTGACCGGGCGCACCTCGCTCGGGCTGTTCTTCGTCGACCTCTTCTTCCTGCCGCCCGAGCTGCGCGGCAGCGGGCTGGGCGGGGAGATCCTTCGACAGGCCGAGGACGAGGCCCGTGCCCGCGGCTGCCGCGCCGCCGTGCTCTACACGATCACTTTCCAGGCACCCGGTTTCTACCGGAAACAAGGTTGGAAGCGCCTGGGAGAGGTCCCCTGCGATCCGCCGGGCACCAGTCGCGTCTTCATGACCAAAGAACTCGCTGCCCAGACCGACAACAGAGTCTGATCAGGCAACGGGGACGAACGTTCTCGGGCCTTGACCCCGGTTCCTGCGGCGGACGGTGGTGGGGGAGGGGGTGCGGGAGAGGGGCGGTGTGGGCGGGGTGTGCCGGGTGGTGGTGTGCGTTGTGTTGGGCTGTTCGTGTAACAGGGGTGTATTGGGGGGTGGTTGGGTGGAACGGGGCACGGGGCCGGGCGGGTCTTGGTGATCAGAAGTGCTCGCTCGTACAGGCTTGTACCGAGCAGGCGACACCACCCCCCACTGATGCTGAGGAAGATTCGATGCGCGTTCACAAGCTGACCTTCGCTGCCCTGGC
>NZ_JBEXPH010000330.1:0-5766 GCF_040611955.1 Streptomyces sp. NPDC006510
ACTGGTTCTACCGGCCCCACTGGTCCCACTGGTCCCTCTGGACCCACTGGTCCCACCGGGCCTACTGGTCCCACCGGTCCGTGTGCCGACATCGAGTCCCTCGAGTTCGGCCTGGTCCGCGGTGAGCTCGCCCAGGCGGACCGCCGGGGGCAGCCGCCTGGCCGGCCTGGCGGGGCGGTGCAGCGCGCCGGGTGGGCAGAGCGCACCGGCCGTCTCCCAGTGCTCGGGCCCGCAGGCGACCACGAGCCGCGCCCCGTTCCCCCGCAGCCATTCGACCGTGGCGGCGGTCCACCGGGCCGGCTCGTGGGCCAGTGCGGGAGGCATCTCCTCGGGGCCGTCCAGCAGGACGAGCAGCGGGCTCCCTGCCTCCTCGGCCAGCCGGGCCACCCGCTCGGGGGTGGCGGTCGCCATGTCGCCCCTGGCTCCGGCGGCGGTGACGATCCGTCCGGCCCGCCGCAGCGTACGGGCCACGGCGTCGGCGACCGAGGTGTCGTCGGCCAGCAGATCGGCGCCGCGCAGCCAGAGGGTGGGTGCGGGGACCGGGCCGCGCGCCCGGCGTGCGGTGAGCGCGGCCAGTTCGGTGGTGCGGCCGGTGCCCGGCGCTCCGACGAGGCCGAGGACGACGGCGGGTCCGTCCGGCGCGGACGAGGGCCGGTCCGGGCCCGCGAAGGCGGCGAACTCCGCGCTGACGTCCGGGCGTTCGACCGGATCGGGCCAGGTGGCCGGTCCGTCCGCCGAGCCGAGCGAGGTCGCGGTGAGGTGCAGGGCGCCCGCGAGGTTCAGGTCGCGTCCGTATCCGGGGACGCTCGTCGCGTTGCGCCGCAGCAGCTCGTCGAGCGGGCCGCCGGTGCCCGCCGCCCGGAGCGGCACGGCGAACCCGGCGCCCGCGTGCCCGGCGCGCAGCGCACTGCCCAGCACGGCGATGACCGCGCCGCTCTCCGGGTCGAGGACGGGCCCGCCCACGGCCACGCCGCCGAGCCGCAGCGCGTCCCTGCCGTCCGTGCCGAGCGCAAGCTCCACCGCCGCGCCGATCCGGTGGGAGCGGCCGTTCGCGGTGTACGTCACGGGGGCGGTGCCGAGCACCCGGGCCTCGCGCCAGCCGTGCGCGGCGATCGTCACATACGTACCGGCGTCGATCCGGTCCCGCAGGGCGATCGGGACCGGCTCCACGCCCAGCTCACCGGGGCCCGCGGTATGCAGCAGGGCGAGGTCCAGCCCGGGCAGCGCGGTGATGTCGTCGGCCCCGACGGTGCGGCTGCGGCCGCCCGCTCCGTGCAGGACGAAGCGGGCGGCGCCGACGACGGCCTCATGGCTGGTCACTACCGTGCCCCGGTCGTCCGCGACGAATCCGGTCCCCCGCGGCCGGCCGGCCGGATCGCAGATACGTACCAGCGCTGCCCGGTCCCCGCTTCCCATGGTCCGACGTTAGGTCCGATGATCAGCGCGTGTACCGCTCGGAGTAAAAGCGCCCCCGAATACACCCCTGATTCACTCCGAGCGCCTGCTCGTTGGGGTGAATCAACAGCATCCGGTGGACAGAACATGTGGGGGTCGTGGAGCGGGCGCAGGGAATGCCCCGCCCGCTCCACGATGGGGTCACCAGGGCCGGTCTGGCGGACCGGGGCCGGACCGGGCCCCGGACCGCCCGTCAGACGAAGACGGCGAGGCTCTTGGCCTTGCCCTTCTGCTCCTCGACGAGCACCAGGAACCGCCCGTCGGGTCCGAAGACACCGACCGGTCCCGGCGGGAAGGCCGGCATGTCCAGCCGTACGCCGTTCAGCAGCAGCTTGGCGCGCTTCTCGTCCACGTCCCAGCGGGGGAACGCCGAGGCGGCGGCCTCGGCCACCGGCATCACGGTCAGCTCCTGCTGGTGCTGGTCGAGCGTCCGCGCCGCGTCCAGGCCGTAGGGCCCGACCCGGGTGCGCCGGAGCGCGGTCAGATGCCCGCCGACGCCGAGCCCGGCGCCGAGGTCCCGGGCGATCGCGCGGATGTACGTACCCGAGGAGCAGACGACCGACACGACCAGGTCGACGACCGGCGTGCCGTCCTCGGCGACCTCCGGGCGGACGTCGTAGACGTGGAAGGACGAGATCGTCACCGGCCGGGCCGGGATCTCGAACTCCTCGCCGCCGCGCACCCGCGCGTAGGACCGCTTGCCGTCGATCTTGATGGCGCTGACCTTGGACGGCACCTGCATGATCGGTCCGGTCAGCGCCGCGACCCCGGCGTCGATGCCGTCCCGGGTCACACCGGAGGCGTCGGTGGACGAGGTGATCTCGCCCTCCGCGTCGTCCGTGATGGTGTTCTGGCCGAGCCGGATGGTGCCCAGGTACTCCTTCTCGGTCAGTGCGAGATGGCCCAGCAGCTTGGTGGCCTTCTCGACACCGAGCACGAGAACACCCGTCGCCATCGGGTCCAGCGTGCCGGCGTGGCCGACCCGGCGGGTCCGGGCGATGCCGCGCATCTTGGCGACGACGTCGTGCGAAGTGAAGCCGGACGGCTTGTCGACGATGACAAGGCCGTCCGGCGTTTTCTGCGGTGTCATTCGGAGGCGGTGTCCTCGTCGTTCTCGTCATCCGCCTTGCGGTACGGGTCGGCACCACCGGCGTACGTGGCGCCCGAGGACGCCTCGCGCACCCGCGCGTCCGAGGCACGCGCCCGGTCGAGGAGGTCGTCGATCGCCTTGGCGTTGCCCGGCAGGGCGTCCGCCACGAAGGCCAGCGTGGGGGTGAACTTCGTCCCTGCCGCCGCTCCGACCGCCGAACGCAGGACGCCCTTGGCGCTCTCCAGCCCGGCAGCGGCGCTCGCCCGCTCCTCGTCGTCGCCGTAGACCGTGTAGAAGACCGTGGCCTCCCGCAGGTCGCCGGTGACCCGGGTGTCCGTGATCGTCACGTGCGTACCCAGACGCGGGTCCTTGATACCGCGCTGCAGTTTCTCGGCGACCACCTCCTGGATGAGGTCCGCCAGCTTTTTAGCCCGCGCGTTGTCGGCCACTGGTCCGTCTCCTTCTTCGCCTTGCTCAATCGTCTTCGTCGCTGTGCACCCGCCGTCGTACGGACAGCAGCTCCACTTCCGGACGTGCGGCCACCAGCCGCTCGCACCGGTCCAGAACATTTGTGAGGTGTCCGGTGTCCCCGGAGACCACGGCAAGGCCGATCTCGGCCCTGCGATGGAGATCCTGACCGCCGGTCTCCGCCGCGCTCACCGCGTATTTGCGCTGGAGCTCGGCGACGATCGGACGGACGACGGAGCGCTTCTCCTTCAACGACCGTACGTCGCCGAGAAGCAGATCGAAGGACAGTGTCCCCACATACATGTATGTCCGGATGTCCCGCCGGTTCGGGTTCGCGCCCTGCCAGCGCTTGGCAGGGACACCAGAACCGTACACGGAACGGCCGGGGCCGATCGACGGAAATACGACCCGTCGACCGGCCCCGACTGTTGAAGAGAGGTCCGGGGGGTGTCCCCCGGAATTCCCCGCGGATCAGCCTCGCGGCTTCTCGCGCATCTCGTACGTCGCGATGACGTCGTCGATCTTGATGTCGTTGAAGTTCCCGAGGTTGATACCACCCTCGAAGCCTTCGCGGATCTCGGTGACGTCGTCCTTGAAGCGGCGCAGACCGGAGATGTTGAGGTTCTCCGCGATGACCTTGCCATCGCGCAGCAGGCGCGCCTTGGTGTTGCGCTTGACCTCGCCGGAGCGGACCAGCACACCGGCGATGTTGCCCAGCTTGGACGAGCGGAAGATCTCGCGGATCTCCGCCGTACCGAGCTCGACCTCTTCGTACTCCGGCTTGAGCATGCCCTTGAGGGCCGCCTCGATCTCCTCGATGGCCTGGTAGATCACCGAGTAGTAGCGGACGTCGACACCCTCGCGCTCCGCCATCTGCTGGGCACGCCCGGCAGCGCGGACGTTGAAGCCGATGACGATGGCGTCGGAGCCGGTCGCCAGGTCGATGTCCGACTCGGTGACCGCACCCACACCGCGGTGCAGGACCCGGATGTCGACCTCGTCGCCGACGTCGAGCTGGAGCAGCGAGGACTCAAGAGCCTCCACCGAACCGGACGCGTCGCCCTTGATGATGAGGTTGAGCTCCTGGACCAGACCGGCCTTGAGCGCCTCGTCCAGGTTCTCCAGGGAGAACCGGACACCCTTGCGGGCGAAGTTGGCGTTGCGCTCACGGGCGGCACGCTTCTCGGCGATCTGACGGGCCGTACGGTCCTCGTCGACCACCAGGAAGTTGTCGCCGGCACCCGGGACGTTGGTGAGACCGAGCACGAGGACGGGGGTCGACGGACCCGCTTCCTCGACGTTGTTGCCGTTGTCGTCGAGCATCGCCCGGACCCGGCCGTACGCGTCGCCGACCACCATCGTGTCGCCGATGCGCAGCGTGCCGCGCTGGACCAGGACGGTCGAAACGGCACCGCGGCCGCGGTCGAGGTGGGACTCGATCGCAATACCCTGCGCGTCCTGCTCCGGGTTGGCCCGCAGGTCGAGCGAGGCGTCCGCGGTCAGGACCACGGCCTCCAGCAGCTGCTCGATGTGCAGACCCTGCTTGGCGGAGATGTCGACGAACATCGTGTCGCCGCCGTACTCCTCGGCCACCAGACCGAACTCGGTGAGCTGGCCGCGCACCTTGGTCGGGTCGGCGCCCTCGACGTCGATCTTGTTGACCGCGACCACAATCGGCACGTCGGCCGCCTTGGCGTGGTTCAGCGCCTCGATCGTCTGGGGCATCACACCGTCGTTCGCCGCCACCACGAGGATCGCGATGTCGGTGGACTTCGCACCACGGGCACGCATGGCGGTGAACGCCTCGTGACCCGGGGTGTCGATGAAGGTGATCTTCCGGTCCTCGCCGTTGACCTCGGAGGAGACCTGGTACGCACCGATGTGCTGCGTGATGCCGCCGGCCTCGCCCGCGACGACGTTCGTCTTGCGGATCGCGTCCAGCAGTCGGGTCTTACCGTGGTCGACGTGACCCATGACGGTCACGACCGGCGGACGCGGGATGAGTGCCTCTTCGCCGCCCTCGTCCTCGCCGAACTCGATGTCGAAGGACTCGAGCAGCTCGCGGTCCTCCTCCTCGGGGCTGACGATCTCGAGGACGTAGTTCATCTCGTCCGCGAGCAGCTTGAGGGTGTCGTCGGAGACGGACTGCGTCGCCGTGACCATCTCGCCGAGGTTCATCATCACGGCGACGAGCGACGCCGGGTTGGCGTTGATCTTCTCCGCGAAGTCGGTGAGGGAGGCACCGCGCGACAGACGGACGGACTGTCCGTTGCCGCGAGGCAGCATGACGCCGCCCACCGACGGGGCCTGCATGGCCTCGTACTCCTGGCGCCTCTGCCGCTTCGACTTGCGACCACGACGCGCGGGACCGCCGGGACGGCCGAACGCACCCTGTGTGCCACCACGGCCACCGGGGCCGCCGGGACGTCCACCGAAGCCGGGACGACCGCCGAAGCCGCCGCCACCGCCGGGACGGCCCGCACCGCCACCGCCACCGCCGCCACCGGGACGGCCGGCGAAACCGCCGCCACCGCCACCGGGACCGGCCGGGCGGCCGGCGAAGCCACCGCCGCCGGGACGACCTGCGCCGCCACCGCCGGGACGACCGCCGCCACCGGGACCACGGCCACCGCCGGGGCCACCACCGGGACGCGGGCCCGCAGCGGGACGCTGCGGCATCATGCCCGGGTTCGGACGGTTACCACCGGGGGCACCGCCCGGACGGGGAGCCTGCGGACGGGGCATGCCGCCCG
>NZ_JBEXPH010000331.1:0-5704 GCF_040611955.1 Streptomyces sp. NPDC006510
CCTGGACGGCGGAGCCGCCCCGGGTGCGACGGCGCTGACGCGGCGTACGCGGCGCACGCTCCTCGCGGACGGCGGGCGCCGAAGCCGCGGCGGACTTGCGGCCGCGGCCGCCCGTCTCGCCGAGGTCCTCGATCTCCTCGGCCCGCAGACCCGCACGGGTCCGCTCGGCGCGCGGCAGGACACCCTTGGTACCGGCCGGGATGTCGAGCTCCTCGAAGAGGTGCGGCGAGGTGGAGTAGGTCTCGACCGGGTCGTTGAACTTCAGGTCGAGCGCCTTGTTGATCAGCTGCCAGCGCGGGATGTCGTCCCAGTCGACCAGCGTGATCGCGATGCCCTTGGCGCCCGCACGGCCGGTCCGGCCGATGCGGTGGAGGTACGTCTTCTCGTCCTCCGGCGACTGATAGTTGATGACGTGGGTCACGCCCTCGACATCGATACCGCGGGCCGCGACGTCGGTGCAGACGAGCACGTCCACCTTGCCGTTGCGGAACGCGCGCAGCGCCTGTTCGCGGGCGCCCTGGCCGAGGTCGCCGTGGACCGCGCCGGACGCGAAGCCGCGCTTCTCCAGCTGCTCGGCGATGTCGGCCGCCGTGCGCTTCGTACGGCAGAAGATCATCGCGAGTCCGCGGCCGTTGGCCTGCAGAATGCGGGAGACCATCTCCGGCTTGTCCATCGAGTGGGCCCGGAAGACATGCTGCGAGATGTTCGCGACGGTCGCGCCCTCACCGTCGGGCGAGGTGGCGCGGATGTGCGTCGGCTGCGACATGTAGCGGCGGGCGAGGCCGATGACGGCGCCCGGCATGGTCGCCGAGAACAGCATCGTCTGCCGCTTCGCCGGAAGCATCGTGATGATCTTCTCGACGTCGGGCAGGAAGCCCAGGTCGAGCATCTCGTCGGCCTCGTCGAGCACCAGCGCGCGGATGTGCGAGAGGTCGAGCTTGCGCTGTCCGGCCAGATCGAGCAGGCGGCCCGGGGTGCCGACGATCACATCGACGCCCTTCTTCAGGGCCTCGACCTGCGGCTCGTACGCGCGGCCGCCGTAGATCGCGAGAACGCGGACGTTGCGCACCTTGCCGGCGGTCAGCAGGTCGTTGGTCACCTGCTGGCAGAGCTCACGGGTGGGGACTACGACGAGCGCCTGCGGCGCCTCGGTCAGCTCCTCGGGCCGGGCCCGACCCGCCTCGACGTCCGCGGGGACGGTGACGCGCTCCAGCAGCGGCAGACCGAAACCGAGGGTCTTGCCGGTGCCGGTCTTGGCCTGGCCGATGACATCGGAGCCGGAGAGCGCGACGGGGAGCGTCATCTCCTGAATGGGGAAGGGGGACACAATGCCGACGGCCTCAAGGGCCTCGGCCGTCTCGGGAAGAATCCCGAGTTCACGAAACGTAGTCAGGGTGCTGCCTCTTCTGTGAGACGCGGTCCGAGGCGAACGCTGGGGGTCGTACCGTGCCGGGGTTGGTCATCCGGCCGTGGATGGGCCGGGTGGCGCGGGACCACTGCCGTCGCTCGAGCGCTCGTGCCGCTGAGGGGGCCCCTCATCTGCGGTCGTACGTGTCGTACGCCCCGCGTGGAGGGCTGTCGGGTCGGAGCCGATCGGGCCACCGACCGGGCATCCTCATTCGTTTTCACCATTTTCACGCCACCGGCACGTCCAAAATACTCAGTAGCGCAATACCACTGTACCCCGGATTCGCGCATGTGTGTTGGGCGAATTCGTCGGAACGGTGTGATGTCACTGGCCGGCCGGGCCCTTCCGTCCCCCGCCGGGCGGGCTATTCTGCGCTTCATGGAGACGCCTGACAACGCCACTGAAACCCCCGAACCCACCGGAATCGCCGCCCAGGACTGGGCCACCGCGTCCGCGGAGCCGCAGTACCGGGCAGCGGTCGTGGACCTGCTGGGAGCACTCGCGTATGGGGAACTGGCGGCCTTCGAGCGGCTCGCCGAGGACGCCAAACTCGCGCCGACGCTGGCCGACAAGGCGGAGCTGGCAAAGATGGCCTCCGCCGAATTCCATCACTTCGAGCGGCTCACCGACCGGCTGACCGCGATCGAGGTGGAGCCGACCGGCGCGATGGAGCCCTTCGCCAAGGCGCTCGACGACTTCCACCGCCAGACCGCGCCGTCGGACTGGCTGGAGGGCCTGGTCAAGGCGTACGTCGGCGACTCGATCGCCAGTGACTTCTACCGGGAGGTCGCGGTCCGGCTCGACTCGGACACCCGCTCCCTCGTCCTCGCCGTGCTCGACGACACCGGGCACGGAAACTTCGCCGTCGAGAAGGTGCGCGCCGCGATCGAGGCGGACCCGCGGGTCGGCGGCCGGCTGGCGCTGTGGGCGCGCCGGCTGATGGGCGAGGCGCTCTCCCAGGCGCAGCGGGTGGTGGCCGACCGCGACGCGCTGTCGACGATGCTCGTCGGCGGCGTGGCGGACGGCTTCGACCTGGCCGAGGTCGGGCGGATGTTCTCGCGGATCACCGAGGCGCACACCAAGCGGATGGCCGCACTGGGGCTGGCCGCGTAGTCGGCCCGCCGGGCCGGCCCGCCGGGCCGGCCTCAGGCCGCCGCTGATCGGCTCAGGCGGCTCCGGGGACGGATCAGCAGGGAAAGCGTCACGGCCCCGATCAGTGCCGCGCCGACCAGCGTGGCCACGACATGGCCCGGACCCAGCACCGAGTGCATGAGATACGCGCCGAACAGGGCTCCCAGGGCGCCGGTGGTGAAGACGGCACGGCGGGACGGGAGCCGCTCCGGCAGGGAACGGAGCGCCACCCAGGCGAGGGCGAGTCCGAGCACGACGGAGCCGAGTGGTTCCAGGATCACAGATGATCACCTCGCGAGTTGCGGGGCGGTTAAACCGGTCGTTAGCGGTACTACCCGTGGGTTGCGGAACGCAACCCTCCTCGGCACAGGGTTCGCACCGGCGCATCGGCCGGAACGGGCAGCGGCCCGGTGGGGAATCCCACCGGGCCGCTGCCACGGTCACTGCTGAGAGCGTGCTGCCTACAGTGCGCCGAACCCCACGCGGCGCGTGCTGGGCTCGCCGATCTCCACGTAAGCGATCCGGTCGGCCGGCACCAGGACCTTGCGGCCCTTCTCGTCCGTGAGGCTGAGCAGCTGCGCCTTACCGGTGAGAGCCTCGGCGACCGTGCTCTCGACCTCTGCGGCGGAAAGTCCGCTCTCCAGAACGATCTCCCGGGGCGTGTGCTGCACCCCGATCTTGACCTCCACGGCTATGTCCCTCCGACGGTCAGTCCCTGCGCGGTGAACCGCGCCGTACGCAGCACACATTAGCCCGCTGCGGGGAGCCGCCAGTGGTCGGCGGGCAACGCCCGCAGCGAACACGGGCGGTGGCCGCACCGGGCGGCTCTCGTCAGTGCTGATCGATGCCGTGCAGCGGGAAGCCCGCGATACCCCGCCAGGCCAGCGACGTGAGCAGCTGGACCGCCGTGTCGCGCGGAATGGCGGACCGGCTGGAGAGCCAGTAGCGGGCGACCACCTGGGAGACACCGCCCAGGCCGACCGCGAGCAGCATGGACTCGTCCTTGGACAGTCCCGTGTCCCCGGCGATGACGTCGGAGATCGCCTCCGCGCACTGCAACGACACCCGGTCCACGCGCTCGCGCACCGCGGGCTCGTTGGTCAGGTCGGACTCGAAGACCAGACGGAAGGCGCCGCCCTCGTCCTCCACGTACGCGAAGTACGCGTCCATCGTCGCGGCGACCCGCAGCTTGTTGTCGGTGGTCGACGCCAGGGCCGTACGGACCGCCTGGAGAAGCGACTCGCAGTGCTGGTCGAGAAGGGCCAGATAGAGCTCCAGCTTGCCGGGGAAGTGCTGATAGAGCACCGGCTTGCTGACCCCGGCCCGCTCGGCGATGTCGTCCATCGCGGCGGAGTGGTAGCCCTGCGCCACAAAGACTTCCTGCGCGGCGCCCAGCAGCTGATTGCGTCGGGCGCGGCGAGGCAGGCGAGTGCCTCGCGGACGCGCCGCCTCGGTCTGCTCGATGGCTGTCACGCCGCCTCCCAAATTTGTGATCGGACACAGCTTTTCCGTGCACGCTGCGCCATACAGCCATCGTACTTTTGGGTAACCCGGGTGTGCGCGGCGCGGACGCAGAATTTCATGGACCGGACGACTGCGGTAGCCACAGATTCCTCGACCGCCGGGACAAAGCGGGTTGGATCAGCGGTAATCGTCCTCATCCTGTGTGACTACGCGGGCCTGCTCCGCAGCATCCGCCTCGTTGGCGCTGTCCCGGTCGATGTCCGTGAGCGGTTCGTCGCGCCGCTGCTGGAGATCGGTCCGCTGCTCGGCGGCGTCCACCCGGGGCGTCTCCTGGTCCGGTTCGTCCGGCTGGATGTCCTCGAAGGTCTCCGGGTCGCTGGGGTCGACCGTCATGGTGACTCCCTTCCTTGCTACGAGCGTAGGAGCTACCCCCGCGGGCCGCTACGCGGTCTGTGACGGCGAACACATGAATCGGGGTGTGATCGTCTCGTAACATTGCCGCATGTCTTCGACCGAGCTGCCGGGAGTCCGTGCCGTCGCCACCGCGGTACCCCCTGCGGTCGGCACCGTCAGGGTCGTGGAGGGGGAGGAACTGCGCTCCGTCGCGCTTCCCGGGCTGACGCTGACTGTCCGGTCCCGGCCGCCGGAGCGGACCGGACTGCCGCCCGCGCTCTACGTGCACGGACTCGGCGGCTCCTCGCAGAACTGGTCGGCGCTGATGCCGCTGCTCCAGGACGTGGTGGACGGCGAGGCGGTCGACCTGCCCGGCTTCGGTGACTCTCCGCCGCCGGACGACGGGAACTACTCGGTCACCGGACATGCCCGCGCCGTGATCCGGTTCCTCGACGCCGGGGAGCGCGGGCCGGTGCACCTGTTCGGCAATTCGCTCGGTGGTGCCGTGGCCACCCGGGTCGCCGCGGTCCGTCCCGACCTGGTGCGCACCCTCACCCTCGTCTCGCCCGCGCTCCCCGAGATCCGGGTGCAGCGGTCCGCCCTGCCGACCGGGCTGCTCGCGGTGCCCGGTGTCGCCGGCCTGTTCGCCCGGCTGACCACGGACTGGTCGGCGGAGGAGCGCACCCGCGGGGTGATGGCACTCTGTTACGGCGATCCGGCGCGCGTCTCCGAGGCGGGCTTCCGTGCAGCGGTGGCCGAAACGGAGCGCCGGATGGGGCTGCCGTACTTCTGGGACGCGATGGCGCGTTCGGCACGTGGCATTGTCGATGCGTACACGCTCGGCGGTCAGCACGGACTGTGGCGCCAGGCCGAGCGGGTGCTCGCACCGACCCAGCTCGTGTACGGCGGACGGGACCAGCTCGTCTCGTACCGGATGGCTCGCAAGGCGTCCGCGGCCTTCCGTGATTCGCGGCTGCTGACGCTGCCCGACGCGGGGCACGTGGCGATGATGGAGTACCCGGAGGCGGTCGCCCAGGCCTTCCGGGAACTGCTCGACGAACGCGGCGGGAGCTGATCCGGGGCGTGGGACGACATAGTCGAAAGGGCCCCAAACCCCCGGGGTCCGACACCGAGGCCGCCACCGCGAACGCGGGCGGCGACCGTGAGGACATCCGGCCGCCGGGCCCCGGCACCGGCCGGCGCCGGAGGGCGGCGGGCGCGCCGGCCGGCCCCGACGGGCACGGACCGTTCCAGCAGGCCGGACACGTCCGCGGCGGCCATCCCGAGCAGCGCGAGCCCGGCGGCGGC
>NZ_JBEXPH010000332.1:0-5692 GCF_040611955.1 Streptomyces sp. NPDC006510
AGCGCAAGATCGCTGGTCACCCGGGCGCCTCCACTCCGCTGCACCGCATCACCGACGAGAAGACCATCAGCGCCCACCGCAAGGCCATGTGCGCGCCCGCAACGCCGCCCACGCCGTCCGGATCGCCCGTGACTTCGTCGGAGAGGCGGCGGGCGCCTTCGCCCTCGTACCGGTGCTGGAGCATCAGATCGTCGACCATGTCTACAGCTACGGGATCGCCGCCGCCGAGACCGTCCCGGTCGCCCTCGCCCTGGCCACCGCCGCCCGCGGCCAGATCGCCCAGGCCGTTCCCGCGGCGGCGTGCCTGTCGCGGGTGGCCGACTCCGCGCCCGCCCTGGCCGGCGCGCTGACCGGTGCGCTCGGCGGCATCGGCGCCGTCCCGGACGGCTGGCGCGAGGCCTGCCGCACCCTCGCGGGCTGTGCGCTGCCCCGCCTCGCGGGGACCGATCTGATCGAACTCGCCGGGCTGCTGGCAGACACGGAACCGAAGCCCCCGGGTGGACAATTCGGACATGACATCCATGACGCCCACGCTGTCCGAGGCCGGACCCACGACACCCACACTCGATGAACGGATCACGGGCGCACTCGTCGGCGCCGCGGTCGGCGATGCGCTCGGCGGTCCGGTGGAGGGCCGGTCCCCCGAGCAGATCGTGGCCCGCCACGGCGGGCGGATCGACGGCGTCGTGGGCCCGTGGGACGGCGAGAACTGGCGGACCGCGCGCCCCATCGCCCCGTACCACAAGGGCGACGGGCATGTCACCGACGACACCTTGATGACCCATGCGCTGGTGCGGGTGTACGGCGCGGTGCGCGACCATCTCGACGCCTACGCGGTCGCCGGTCATCTCGTGCCCGAGCTGATCTCCAACCCCCGCTGGATCCCGGAGCTGGAGGCCGAGGCGCTGCCGCTCCAGCGGATCTTCCTCGCCGAGAAGTGGATCGTCGCCCGGCTGCACTACGGCCATGTCGATCCGCGCGAGGCGGGCTCCGGGAACATCGTCAACTGCGGTGCGGCGATGTACATGGCCCCGGTCGGCCTGGTCAACGCCGCCCATCCGGAGGCCGCGTACGCCGAGGCGCTGGATGTCGCCGGCGCCCACCAGTCGAGTTACGGCAGGGAGGCGGCCGGGGTCTTCGCGGCCGCCGTCGCCGCCGCCTGCGCCCCGGGCGCGACACCCACCGGAGTCGTCGACACCTGTCTGTCGCTCGCCAAGGACGGCACCCGGTCGGCGATCGAGGCGGTGTGCGAAGTGGCCGCCCGGTACCGCGACTTCGAGTCGGCGCTGACCCCGCTGCGCACCGCCGTCGCCCCTTTCGACACGGTCGGCCCCGACTACCGCGCCCCGTCCCTCGGCGCCCGCAGGCCGTCCCGGCTGCATGCCATCGAGGAGCTCCCGATCGCGCTCGGCATGCTGCTCGTCGCGGACGGCGACTACCGTCACACGGTCCTGGGCTCGGTCAACTACGGCCGGGACTGCGACTCGATCGCCACGATGAGCGGCGCCGTCGCGGGGGCGCTCCACGGCGAGCGGGCGATCCCCGCCGACTGGGTGAAAACGGTCGCCGGGGCCAGCCGCCTCGATCTGCACGCACCCGCGCGGACCCTGGCGGACGTCGCCCGCGAGGTGTTCGTACGGGACACGGCCCGGCGCCGCGCGCACGAGTCGGCGTTCGCCGCACTGGTGGGTACGCCATGACCGTACGGGTGACATGGGTGCAGCCCGAGGACCTCGTCGGGCACGAGCTGCGCCAGGCGGCAGAGGACGGGCGGGACGCGCGGGCCATCGCGCGCCGGTGGTACGAGGCGGGCGGCGCCCCCGCCCCGGAGCGCGCGGGTGCCTCCACCCCTCCGGCGCCGGAGCTGCGCGCGCTCGCCGAGCGGCTGCTCGACGAACTCGCCCTGCTGGACTCGCCGTTGGAGATGGACGAGCCGACGGAGCTGGCCGCGATCCGGGCCGCGTGCCCGGACTGGCCGGCACCCCGCCCGGACCCGGCGCCGGTGAGCCGGGACCGGCTGCACGCCGCCTGGCTGGGCCGGGCGGCCGGCTGTCTGCTCGGCAAACCCGTCGAGAAACTGCCACTGGACGGTATCCGCGCCCTGGCCCGCTCCACCGGCAACTGGCCGCTCGCCACCTGGTTCACCGCCGAGAACCTGCCCGCCCCACTGGCCGCCACCTACCCCTGGAACCGGCGCTCCGCGCCCAACTCGCTGGCCGAGAACATCGACGGCATGCCCGAGGACGACGACCTCAACTACCCCTTGCTCACCGTGGTGCTGCTCCAGCGGTACGGCCCCTCCTTCACCACCGGCGATCTCGCCAGGCTCTGGCTCGACGAGCTCCCGGCAGGCCGGACGTTCACCGCCGAGCGGATCGCGTACCGCAATCTGCTGGACGGCGTCGAGCCCCCGCACACCGCCCGTTACCGCAACCCGTTCCGGGAGTGGATCGGCGCGCAGATCCGGGCCGATGTGCACGGCTGGACCCATCCGGGCGACCCGGCGGCCGCGGCGGAGCAGGCACACCGGGACGCCGTGCTCAGCCACACCGCCAACGGGGTGTACGGGGCGATGTTCACCGCCGCGGCGCTCGCGGGGGCGGCCGAGGGCGGGAGCGATGTGCACGGGTGTCTGGCCGCCGGGCTGCGCGTCGTGCCACCGCGTTCGCGGTTCGCGCACGCGGTGCGCTTCGGTGTCGCGGCGGCCCGGGACAGCGCCGATTTCGACACGGTGGCCGACCGGCTGCACGCCGAGTACGGCCGGTACCACTGGGTCCATGTGCTGCCCAACGCCGCTCTGCTCGCAGCCGCCCTCACCCATGCCGACGGCGACTTCTCGCACTCCATCTGCCGTGCGGTGTCGGGCGGCTGGGACACCGACTCCAACGGCGCGACCGCGGGTTCGCTCGCCGGGCTGCTGGCCGGGGCCCCTTCGCTGCTGCCCGACCACTGGACCGCCCCGCTGAAGAACCGCCTCGCCTCGTCCGTCCCCGGTTTCGACTCCATCGGCTTCGACGAACTCGCCGAACAGACCCACCGGCTCACCCAGAAGGAGGCACTGTGCCCATGACCGGCATCGCGGTGCTCGGCAGCACCAATATGGACCTCGTCGCATACGTCGCACGGGCTCCGGAACGCGGAGAGACCGTCACCGGGCGGGAGTTCCGCACCGTCCCGGGCGGCAAGGGCGCCAACCAGGCCGTCGCCGCCGCCCGCGCGGGCGGCGATGTGATGATGATCGGTGCGGTGGGCGACGACGCGTACGGCGCGCAGCTCCGGGCCGGTCTGGAGCACGCTGGCGTCGACACCGATCTGCTGCACACCGCCGAGGGCCCCAGCGGTACCGCGCACATCGTCGTCGACGACACGGGGGCCAACTCCATCGTGGTGGTCCCCGGCGCCAACGGCACCGTCACCGCTCTCGGCCCCGGCGAGATGGCCGCCATCGCCGAAGCCGATCTGCTGCTCCTCCAGCTGGAGCTGCCGCTGTCCGCGGTGATCGAGGGCGCCCGGGTGGCCCACGCCCAGGGCGTACGGACCATCCTCACCCCGTCCCCCGTCCAGCCCCTGCCCTCCGAACTCCTCGACCGTGTCGACCTGTTGATCCCCAATGAGCACGAGGCGGCCGCGCTCTCCGGCTTCACCGACCCCCATGCGGCGGCGCAGTACCTGCTCAGCCAGGTCCCCGCGGTGATCATCACGCTCGGCTCGAAGGGCTGCCTCTACGCGGCCCGGGGCGGCGAACCCGTCCTCTTCCCCGCCCCCGAGGTCACCGCCGTCGACACCACGGGGGCGGGCGACACCTTCGTCGGCTCGCTCGCCGTCGCGCTCGGCGAGCGACGGCCCGTGCCGGAGTCGCTGGCCTGGGCGTCGTCGGCCGCCGCGCTCTGCGTACAGCGGCCGGGTGCCTCGACCTCCATGCCGTACCGCACCGAGATCGACGCCGCGTGAACGCGCCCGCGCAGGCCCCCCTGACCGGGCTGCGGATCATCGACCTCGCCACGCTCTTCGCCGGTCCGCTCTCCGCCACCATGCTCGGCGACTTCGGCGCCGAGGTGATCAAGGTCGAGCATCCCCGCAGGCCCGACCCCTCGCGCGGGCACGGCCCCACGAAGGACGGCGTCGGCCTGTGGTGGAAGCTGCTCGGCCGCAACAAGCGCAATCTGACCCTCGATCTGTCCACTCGCGGCGGCCGTGACGTGCTGCTCCGGCTGGCCGCCGAAACGGATGTGATCATCGAGAACTTCCGGCCCGGGACACTGGAGCGCTGGGGTCTCGGCTGGGCGGAGCTGCACGCGGTCAACCCGCGGCTGGTCCTGGTCAGGGTCACCGGATTCGGACAGTTCGGCCCGTATGCGCACCGCCCCGGCTTCGGCACCCTGGCCGAGGCGATGAGCGGGTTCGCCGCGATCACCGGGGAGCCGGACGGGCCGCCCACGCTGCCGCCGTTCGGGCTCGCCGACTCGATCGCGGCGCTGGCCACCGCGTACGCCGTGATGACCGCGCTCGCCGGACGCGAGCGCACCGGGGAAGGACAGGTCGTCGACATGGCGATCATCGAGCCGATCCTGACCGTGCTCGGCCCGCAGCCCATCTGGTACGACCAGCTCGGCTACGTACAGCCGCGCACCGGCAACCGGTCCCGGAACAACGCCCCGCGCAACACCTACCGCACGTCGGACGGGCACTGGGTCGCGGTCTCCACCTCAGCGCAGTCGATCGCCGAGCGGGTGATGCACCTGGTCGGCCGGGCCGAGCTGATCGACGAACCCTGGTTCGCCTCCGGCACCACCCGTGCCGAGCACGCCGACGAACTCGACGAGGCGGTCGGCAACTGGATCGCCCGGCACACCCGGAAGGAGGCGGTCTCGGCCTTCGAGAAGGCGGAGGCGGCCATCGCACCGATCCACGACGTCCAGGACGTGATGGAGGACCCGCAGTACCGGGCCCTGGACTCCGTCACCGAGGTCGACGACCCGGAGCTGGGTCCGCTGCGGATGCAGAACGTGCTGTTCCGTCTCTCGGCGACGCCGGGCGCGATCCGCTGGGCGGGCCGGCCGCACGGCGCGGACACCGAGGAGATCCTCACCGGGCTGGGCCTGTCGGGCCCGGAGATCGCGGCGTTGCGCGCGGAGCGCGTCCTGTGACGGCGGCGGTTCCGCTCACCTGGCTGTACGTCCCCGGGGACCGGCCGGAGGTGGTGCGCAAGGCGCGGGATTCGGGCGCGGACGCGGTGATCGTGGATCTGGAGGACGCGGTGGCGCCGGACCGCAAGGAGTACGCGCGGTCGGCCACCGCCGAGCTGCTGTCCGAAGCGGCCGGGGACACGGCCGTGCCGATCCATGTCCGGGTCCACACCGAGGCGGACGTGCTCGCCCTGGCCGGGCTGCCGGGCCTCGCCGAGCTGCGGCTGCCCAAGATCACGCATGCGGCGTCCGTGCATCACATCGCGGCCGTGGCGCCGGGGGTCGCGCTCTGTCCGCTGCTGGAATCGGCGCTCGGCATCGAGCACGCGTACTCGGTTGCCGCCTCCCATCCCCAGGTGCGCTCCATCGCCCTCGGCGAGGCGGATCTCCGGGCCGATCTGGGGGTACGGGACGACGCCGGGCTCGACTGGTCGCGCAGCCGCGTGGTGGTCGCCGCCCGCGCGGCCGGGCTCGCCCCGCCCACCCAGTCGGTGTTCCCGGACGTC
>NZ_JBEXPH010000333.1:0-5604 GCF_040611955.1 Streptomyces sp. NPDC006510
CGGCTCGGTGACGCCGAACAGGCCGAGGCGGGCGGCAGCAACAGCCACCTCGACAAGGTCGTCGCCAATCTGGTCGCGGGTTCCGGAGCCGACCAGGGCAGCCAGCTCAGCGGCTTCGCGATCCGTTACGTACTGGTCCGCGACGGCGCCCCGAAGCAGATGAGCCGGGTCCTCGACGAGACCCCGGGCCTCAGCCGGCTGAGCCAGCTGGACGGCAGCGCGCTGTGGCGGGTCGACCGCCAGGTCGCCCGGGTCATGATCATCCCGTCCGGCGCCGACTCCGGCGCGGAACCGCTGCCCGTCGGCTCCCTTCCCGTCGAGGCGCACAGCAAGGTTCCGGCGGGCGGCTCCGGCCGGGTGCTGCGGATCGCGGACGCCGCCGACCCCGGCTGGCAGGCCACGCTCAACGGCCGGACGCTGACCCCGAAGACCGTCGACGGCTGGGCCCAGGGCTTCGAGCTCCCCGCCGAGGGCGGCACGCTGGACCTCACGTACGACACCCCGCTCACCCACACCGCCTGGATCTGGGCCCAGTCGGCGATGGCCGTCGTCCTGCTGGTCCTCGCCCTGCCCGGCCGTCGCCGGGAGATCGACGACGACCTCCCCGAGGAGACCGTGCCGGTCCCCGTGGAGCCGGTCGCCGGCGAGGGACGCCGGGCCCGCAGGCTGCGCGCGGCCGCCCAGGCGGAAGCGGAGGCCGAGCAGGCCGAGGAGGCACCGGACGCGGCGGGACAGTACATCCCGGCCCAGCAGGCGGAGGAGTACACCCCCGCCCAGCAGCCCCCCGAGCCGCAACCACAACCGCAGCCGAACCCGGGCGACGACCAGGACGTCTTCGCCCAGCAGGCCGACCACGGCCAGTACGCGGCGGTGCCGCAGCAGCAGTACGGCGAATGGGACGCGCAGCAGTACCAGGGCGCCGACTACCAGCAGTACCAGGGCGAGCAGTACCAGGACGGCCAGTACGGCACGCAGCAGCACCACCTTGCCGCCGACCCGTACCAGCAGAGCACCTACGACCCGTACGGCTACGCCCAACAGCAGCAGTACGACCCGCAGGCCCACTACGGGCAACAGGGCGGACAGCAGGGCCAGTACGACCCACAGGGCCAGTACGACCCACAGGGCCAGTACGACCCACAGGGCCAGTACGGCCAGCAGGCCCAGTACGACCCGCAGAACCCCGACGAGAACCCCGCCCCGGGCCAGACCCCGTGGCCGACCGGTAACGCATCGCGAGGCGAGTCCGAGTGAAGTCCACCAGCCTGTCCCTCATCGCGGGCACCGTCGCCCTCGCCGCCGTCACCGGATTCGCCGTGCTCACCGCGCCCGGCGACGGGGACACCGCAGAGGCGAAGGCCGCCGCACGGCTGCCGGTGGAGCGGTCCAGCCTGCTCTGCCCGGCCCCCGGTCTCTCGGACCTGGCGGAGACGACCTACACCTCCTTCACGCCGGTGGGCGGCAGCGGCGGCGAGGCCGGCACGGCCGAGCTCCAGAACGCCACCGCGGCCGACGGCGGCAAGCACGACGAGAAGAAGAAGGACGAGAAGGGCAAGAAGAAGGCGGATTCCGGAAAGCCGGTCGTCTCGCTCAAGGAGCCCGGCAAACCGGCCACGGCCGAGGCGTCCGGCGCCGACGCCCCCGCGCTGGTCGGCACCGCCACCGGCCGGCTGGCCCCCGGCTGGACCGCCCAGCAGACCACCACGGTCGAGGCCGGCAGCGCCCGCGGCCTGCTCGGCGTCAGCTGCACCGCGCCCGGCACGGACTTCTGGTTCCCGGCCGCGAGCACCGCGAAGTCCCGCGAGGACTACGTCCACCTGACCAACCCGGACGACACCGCGGCCGTCGCCGACATCGAGCTGTACGGTCCGGACGGCTCCCTCAAGTCCGATGTCGGCGAGGGCATCACGGTGCCCGCCCGGTCCGGCGTCCCGGTCCTGATCTCCACGCTCACCAGCGAGGTCACCGAGGACGTGACCGTCCACGTCACCACCCGTACCGGACGCGTCGGCGCGGTCGTCAGGGCCGCGGACGAGGAAGTCGGCAGCGACTGGCTGGCCGCCTCCGCCGACCCGACGGGCACCCTGGTGATCCCCGGCATTCCCGCGGACGCCACCTCGGTCCGTCTCGTGGCCTTCGCGCCGGGTGACGACGACGCCGATCTGACGGTGAAACTGCTCGGCAAGACCGGCGCGATCTCCCCGGTCGGGCACGAGGAGCTCCACGTCAAGTCGCGGATGACCGCGAGCGTCGACCTGAAGGACATCACCAAGGGCGAAGCCGGCTCCCTGCTCCTGACCCCGGCCAGGAGCGGCAAGCGCACCCCGGTGGTCGCCGCACTGCGCGTGGTCCGCGGCACCGGCGACAAGCAGGAGATCGGCTACATCCCGGCGACCGGCCCGGTGGGCGCGCGGGCGACCGCGGCCGACAACCGGGACAAGGGCTCGGTCCTCTCGCTCACCGCGCCCGGGGCCACCGCCACCGTGAAGGTCACCGCGTCGGCGGGCAGCGAGGGCGGCGAGCAGACCGTCAAGAAGTACACGGTCAAGGGCGGTACGACGCTGGCGGTCACCCCGCCCGTACCGTCCGGGCTCAAGGGCGGCTACGCCCTGACGGTCGAGACGGAGTCGGGCGGCCCGGTCCACGCCGCGCGCACGCTGACCCTCACGCAGGGCGGCATCCAGATGTTCACCGTGCAGACCCTGCCGGACGACCGCGGAACGGTCGAGGTGCCCGCGGCCGAGCAGGACCTGTCGGTCCTCGACGACTGACCGGCCGGCACGGGCGGGATCCGGAACGCCGGACTCCCGCCCGTGCGGCCGCCGCTACTCCTGCCCGTACCTCGGGTCCACGGACTCCGGGGCGAGCCCGAGCAGCTCCGCGACCTGCTCCACCACGACCTCGTGCACCAGCAGGGCGCGCTCGTCGCGGTTCTTGGTACGGATCTCGACAGGCCGCCGGTAGACCACGATCTGCGCGGGCCGGCCCTTCTCCGCGGAGACCGCCCGCCCCAGCGGCACGGTCTCCTCCTGTGTCCCCGGCACATCGAGCACCATGAAATCGACGTCGGCCAGCTGCGGCCAGCGCCGCTCCAGCCGTTCCACCGAGTCCTGCACCAGATCGCGGAAGTTCTCCGCCCTGCTGGCCGAGAGCGGCACCTGCGGTGGGGCGACGGGCCCCCGCATGCCGCGGCCATGGCGGTCACGACGGCGTGGGCGTGGCTCGGACGGGTGGGGAGGTACGGGACTGTCCATCACTGACGCAGGGTAACTCTCCGCGAGGCAGGCCGATCGCCGCTCCCTGACAGGGCATCGGCATGTCCGATGACAAGGCATCGGCATGTCCAATCCTGAACAATCCGGCCAACCAGGGGCACGTTTCAGACCCTGCTCCTGACCGCTGATCTCCTGCTGTATGACAGCTTTTGTGCCGAGTGGTGACCGGAATCGTTGCCGATACGGCCCGTGCTTCTCCGTCCTCCCGCTGGTCAGCAGGAGTGTCCGGAAGGCGTTTGTGCCCGAGGTCACAGGGCGACACGGTGGGGTGACCTGAGGGAGAGTCGTCGCAGCCCGCTCAAGAGTGCGGTACCGTCCAACATCGTGAGCCCTGTACGTCGCTGTTCGCGCACCGCGTGCGGCCGCCCTGCCGTCGCGACACTGACGTACGTCTATGCCGACTCGACTGCGGTCCTCGGCCCGCTCGCCACTTATGCCGAGCCCCACTGCTACGACCTCTGCGCCGAGCACAGTGAGCGGCTGACGGCACCACGCGGCTGGGAGGTCGTCCGGCTCTCCGACCCCTCCGCTCCCACCCGCCCCAGCGGCGACGATCTCGAAGCGCTCGCCAATGCCGTACGGGAAGCGGCGCGGCCGCAGGACCGTGGAAAAGAGGGGCGGGGCGGCGGCCCGCACGCCGCCGATCCGATGGAGGTCGCGCGCCGCGGCCATCTCAGGGTGCTGCGCTCACCGGACTCCTGAGCGTGGCGTGCCGCCCGGCGGCCCGAAGGGTTCGACTGTCCCTCTGCCGGACGACACGATCTCCACAACAAGCGCTGCTGCACCGCGGAACCCGGCGACGGCCCGGCGTACGACCCCGCCCGGCGGCCCGCCCGAGCCGCTGCCGGGTAGTTTGGGCGGTCCGCAGAAATCTCAGGAGGACCGGCCCGTGGCTGCTGATCTGTCGCAGATCGTGAAGGCGTACGACGTGCGCGGAGTGGTGCCCGATCAGTGGGACGAATCGCTGGCCGAGCAGTTCGGGGCAGCGTTCGTCGAGGTGACCGGCGCGGACGCGATCGTGATCGGCCACGACATGCGGCCCTCCTCGCCCGGCCTCTCGGCAGCCTTCGCACGCGGAGCCGCGGCACGCGGCGCGGACGTCACACTCATCGGCCTCTGCTCGACCGACCAGCTGTACTTCGCCTCGGGCAGCCTGGGCCTCCCCGGCGCGATGTTCACCGCGTCGCACAACCCGGCCCGGTACAACGGCATCAAGCTCTGCCGGGCAGGCGCCGCACCCGTGGGCCAGGACACCGGGCTCGGAGAGATCCGGGCCCTGGTCGAGAAGTGGTCCGAGACCGGAACCCCGCAGCCGGCCGCCGCCCCCGGCACCGTCTCCGAACGCGACACGCTCGCCGACTACGCGGCCCACCTGCTGTCCCTGGTCGACCTGACGTCCATCAGGCCGCTGAAGGTCGTCGTCGACGCGGGCAACGGCATGGGCGGCCACACCGTCCCCACCGTCTTCGCGAACCTGCGCGTCGACCTCGTACCGATGTACTTCGAACTCGACGGCACGTTCCCCAACCACGAGGCCAACCCCCTCGACCCGAAGAACCTCGTCGACCTCCAGGCCCGGGTCGTGTCCGAGGGCGCCGACCTCGGCCTCGCCTTCGACGGCGACGCGGACCGCTGCTTCGTCGTCGACGAGAAGGGCGAGGGCATCTCACCGTCCGCGATCACCGCCCTGGTCGCGGCCAGGGAACTCGCCCGCAACGGCGGCAAGGGCACCGTCATCCACAACCTGATCACGTCCCTCTCGGTCCCCGAGGTCGTCCGAGAGAACGGCGGCACCCCGGTCCGTACCCGCGTGGGCCACTCCTTCATCAAGGCGGAGATGGCCGAACACGGCGCGATCTTCGGCGGCGAACACTCCGCGCACTACTACTTCCGCGACTTCTGGAACGCCGACACGGGCATGCTGGCAGCGCTCCACGTGCTGGCCGCGCTGGGAGGCGGGCCGGCCCCCCTGTCCGAACTGGTCGCCCGGTACGACCGCTACGCCGGCTCCGGCGAGATCAACTCCACGGTCGCCGACCAGCAGGCCTGCACGGCAGCGGTACGCGAGTCCTTCGCGACCCGCGACGGAGTAACGACCGACGACCTGGACGGCCTGACGGTCACCGCCGAGAACTGGTGGTTCAACCTCCGGGCCTCCAACACGGAACCCTTGCTGCGCCTGAACGTGGAGGCCCGCGACACCCGGACGATGACAGCGGTACGCGACGAGGTACTGACCATGCTCCAAACCCCCCCAACCCCTGTCCCGCCCGGCACCGTTTCCAGTACCTCCGGCGGACCATCCAGCCCCTCCGGCGTTTGAGGAGCG
>NZ_JBEXPH010000334.1:0-5509 GCF_040611955.1 Streptomyces sp. NPDC006510
CGGCGTGCTCGCCGATGTCGAGGGCATCCTCGCGCGCTCGCGCCCACGTTTGGCCGCAAGCAGAGGTATCGACATAGCCGCCAACGTCGTTCCGGCCGACGAAGTCGCCGAGGCCGATCAGCCGCACCATCGTGGCCGGGTCCAGGCCCAGTTCGTCGAAGGGCTCGTCCACCGCGGTGACGGGGACCCCGGCCGCGGCCGCGATGTCCTCGGGGCCGGTACCGGTGCCGGTGGGGCCGAGCCAGGTCCGCAGGCCGGAGACGACCCGGCGCAGGCCGTCCTCGTCCCGCGCGGAGAAGGGGAAGACGGCCGGTCCGGCCGCGACTGCGGGCGAAGGGGCCGGGGCCCGGTGCTCCTCGATCACGAGGTGGGCGTTGGAGCCGCCCGCGCCGAAGGCGCTGATGCCCGCGCGCAGGGGCCCGGCCCCTGTCCAGGGGGCGAGTTCGCGCTGTACCCGGAAGGGCACCGCGTTCCAGTCGACGGCCGGGTTGAGGGTGTCCGCGTGCAGGGAGGGCACCAGTTCACGGGCCTTCATCTGGAGCAGGACCTTGGTGAGGGCCGCGATGCCGGCCGCCGATTCCAGGTGGCCGACCGAGGACTTCACCGAGCCCAGTGCGACCGAGCCGGCCGGCAGGTCGCCGAAGGCCCTTACGAGTCCGGCCACTTCGGCCGGGTCGCCCAGGGCGGTGCCGGTTCCGTGCGCCTCGACGTACGAGATCCCGTCGGCCGGAATGCCGGCCGTGCGCAGGGCCTGGGTGATGACCTCGCCCTGGGCGCCGGGGCTGGGCACGGCGAATCCGCCCGTCTTGCCGCCGTGGTTGACCGAGCTGCCGAGGATCACGCCGAGGATGCTGTCCCCGTCGCGTTCGGCCGCCGCCAGCGGCTTGAGCAGGACGGCGCCGACTCCCTCGCCGGGCACCATGCCGTCGCCGTCCGCCGCGAAGCTGCGGCACCGGCCGCTGTCGCCGGTGAAGCCGCCGGCCGCCAGCTGTCGGTACTTGCGCGGGTGCGGGGCGAGGTTGACTCCGCCGGCGAGCGCATAGTCCGTGCGCCCGGCCGCCAGGGCCTCGCAGGCGAGGTGGATGGCCGTGAGGGAGGAGGAGCACATGGTGTCGATCGCCAGGCTCGGCCCGTTGAAGTCGAAGAAGTACGAGACCCGGTTGGCGATGGAGGCGTACCCCATGCCTCCGGCGAGGCCCCGCTCGTCCTCGAACAGCTGGTAGTGCCCGTACATGACGCCCACGTACACACCGACCCGGCTGCCCCGCAGGCGTGCCCGGGTGTACCCCGCGTCCTCCAGCGCGTGCCAGGAGGTCTGGAGGAACAGGCGTTCCTGGGGATCGGTCAGTTCGGCCTCGCGCAGGGACATCTGGAAGAAGCGGGGGTCGAACTCGTCGATGCCGTCGAGGAATCCGCCCCATCGCCCGGCCGGACGTCCGTCCGCGTCGGCGGTGGACCGGTGGTCCCAGCGGTCGGCCGGAACCTCGCTGACGCAGTCGCGGCCCGAGCGCAGGTTCGCCCAGAAGGTATCGAGGTCCCCGGCCTGGGGGTAGCGGCCGGCCATCCCGACGATCGCGACGCGGTGATCGGTGCCCGCCACGGGCTCCACCGACCGTACGTCCGCCGACGCGGAAGCCGTCCCGGAGCCCGTCCCGGACACCGCTGCGGAAGCCGTCCCGGACACCGGGACGCTCGGCCCGGCGGCCGGTGGGACCGCTGGTGGGCCGGCCGGAGCGGTAACCAGCTCGCGCACCCGGTCCGCATGCCGTTCGACCAGGTAGTCGGCGACCTCGCGGACCGTCGGGTACTCGAACAGCAACGACACGGGCAACTCGCCCATGCCCTCTGCGAGGACGTCCACGATGAGGGGGACGGTCAGCGAGTCGACGCCGAAGTTCTCGTACGTCTCGTCCAGCCAGAGCCGTTCGCGAGGGATCTGGAGGATCTGCGCGAAGGCGTCCCTCACGTACGCACGCGCGGCCTCCAGCAGTTCGTCGGTGTCCCCGCCGGACGGTGCCGGAGGCCCCGGCCGCTCCGCCGTGGCCGGGCGTTCGGCCGGGGTCGCCGCCACTGCGGGGGCGGGCGCCGCGCCGTCCGGCGCCGTTTCCGCGACCACCACGTGCTGGCTCAGCCCCTCGTCCGCCGGCAGGGCCCGGCTGCGGGTGAAACCGGCCAGACGGAGGGCCTTGCGCCATCCCGGCGCGGAGAGCAGCGGCGAGCCGGGCAGACGGAGTCCGGCGTCCTCGTGCAGCCACCAGCCGTCGAGGAGACCGAAGGTGAGCGTGGCGGTGAGGACGTTGCTGCTGGCCTCGTTGAGCACGAGCCGTCCACCGGGCCTCAGCAGCCGGGCCACGGCCCGCAGGGTGGCGAGCAGGTCGGCCGTCGCGTGGAGCACGTTGGCCGCCACGACCAGGTCGGCGCTGCCGGGGGTGAAGCCCTGGTCCTCGGGGTCGGCGGAGATGTCCAGCCGCTGGAAGCGGACATACGGATGCGCCTCGGCGAACCGCTGCTCGCCGTGCCGCAGGAAGGCGCGGGAGATGTCCGTGTAGACGTAGGTGACCTCCGTGCCCGAGGCGGCGAGGACGGGAAGGACGCTCGCGGTGGTGCCGCCGGTGCCCGCGCCGATCTCGATGACGGTGAGGGGGCCCTCGTGACAGGGCAGCAGGTCGTGTACCGCTCCCACGACGAGTTCGTTGGCCCGGTCGACGACCGGGCTGCCCCGGTAGGCGCCCTCGACGAGGGCGCTGGAGCCGCCGGGGAACATCACGTCGGTGGCACGGACGCTGCCGCGCAGCACGCCGAAGAGGTTCCGCATGCACGGGCGGAGCAGCCGGTCGAAGCGGTTCAGCGCGGGCTTGCGCTCGCACAGGCCGACCAGGTCGCCCTCGGGGTCTTCGGAGGCCCGGCGCCCGGCGGCGAGGAGCGATCCGCCCCGGTCGTGCAGGAAGCCGCCCTCGGTCAGCCGGCGCAGCAGCTCGGTGAAGAGCCGCTGCCGAGCGGGTACCACGCGCAGCCGTTCCGCGAGCGCGGCGGGGCGCCAGCTCTCGGCGTCGCCGAGGAACACGCCTTCGCCCTGGAAGAGCGTCCACAGCCAGTCGCACATGATCTCGGTCAGTCGGGCGTCGTCGGCCTGTGTGAGCAGCCGGTCGACCGGAGGGAGTTGCGCCAGCGACGGCACCAGGGTGACGTCGTCGGAGGGCGTACCGGTGTCCGCGTGTGCCGCGTCTGCGCTGTCGGTGCTCCGGCGCGGCTGGGCTCCGACCGCGGCGAGCGCGGCCGCGTCGGCCTTGACCACGACGACCTGCCGGTCCTCGCGTCCGAGCACGGCGTGGACGGCGGCCATCCCCTCCTCCGGGGTGATCGAGTGGATACCGGCGGCGGCGAGCCGGTTGCGGTGGCGCTCGTCGGCGACGATGCCGACGGTTCCCCAGTAGCCCCAGTTGATGACGGCCACCCGGGCGTCGAGCACCCCGTCGAGGTGGTGGGCGAAGGCGTCCTCGAAGGTGGATCCGGCCGCGTAGTTGCCCTGGCCGGCGCTGCCGGACAGGGCCACCGCCGAGGAGAAGAAGAGGACGAAGTCCAGGTCCGCCGCGTCGCGCAGGGCGGCGTGCAGGGCGACCGAGGTGTGGGCCTTGGCGTCGAGGACCGAACGGAAGGTCTCCTCCGTCATCGTGGCGACCGTCTGGTCGCGCAGGACGATGGTGGCGTGAAAGACCCCGTGCAGCGCGCCGTGCGTGGTCCTGGTCCACTCGACGGCCCGGCGCAGCGCGGCCGGGTCGGTCGCATCGGCCCTGCGGTAGGAGACGAGGGTGCCGTCCGGGTCGATGGCGCGCAGCCGTGCGCGGCGCTCGGCGTCCAGTTCGCTGCGGCCGAGGAGGACGACCTTGGCCCGGTGGCCCCGTACCAGCCATGCGGTGAGTTCCAGGCCGATGCCTCCGGCCCCGCCGAGGATCAGGTAGGTGCCGTCCCGGCGGATCCGTTCGCGCGGGGGTGTCGCGGTGACCGGGACGAGGCGACGGTGGTGGAGCACCCCGCCGCGCAGGGCGTAGGGGCCTCCGGCGGGAGCGTCGAGAACGTCCGCGGTGGGGGCGTCGGCGGAGGAGCGGTCGACGACCGCCACCTGCCAGCGGGGGTGTTCCTGGGCGAGCGACAGCGCGAGGCCGTGCAGACCGGCCGCGTACGGGTTGCCGACGGGCTCGCCCGCCGTGGTGAGGGCGTCCTCGGTGATCACGGTGAGACGGACCGCCGAGCGGGTCCCCTGGAGAACTTTGGCGAGCCGGAACAGGGCGAGGACACCGCGTTCCTGCGCCGCTTCGAGCGCGTCGGTGTCGTCGGTCCGGGACCCGGCGCGGGGGGCGAGGAGGATCACGTGGCCGGGCCGGCCGGTCGCGGTGGCGACACGGTCGTGCTCCAGTTCGACGACGTCGCCGCCGAGGCGGGCGCGCAGGGCGGCCGCGAGAGGTGCGGTGTCCGGTCCGCGCACGAGCCAGGTGGCGGCCCCGGCCGGGAGCGGCTGCGGAGTCCGGGCGGGCAGTTCGGTCCAGTGCGGTACGAACATCAGGTCGTCCGCGGCGGCCGTCGCGGCGGCTGTGGCTCCGGCGGTGTCTCCGGCCGGCCGCGATGGGGCGACACCGGGCGCGGGCCTCAGCGACAGGTCGCGCAGCCGTACGCGGACATGCCCTTCGGAGTCGGTCAGCGTCAGGTCGTAGCGGTCGGCGCCGATGGTGCGTACGTGGGCGTATCCGCGGTCCGTCACCGGGGCGTGGACCTCGGCCGCGGCGAGGGCGTACGGGACCATCGCGGGTCCGTTGTCCCGGTCCCGGAGCACGGCGAAGGCGTGCAGTGCGCCGTCGACCGCGGAGGGGTGGAGGGCACAGCCGGCGAACGGGGCGGCCTCGGCGGGGATCCGCAGGCTTACGAGCGCCTCGCCGTCACCGGCCACGATCCACTCGACGGCCCGCAGGGCGGGTCCGTAGAACAGTCCGGCGTCCGTGAGGTCGTCGTAGAGGTCGGTGCCCTCGTGCCGGTGGCCGAGTCGGCCCCGCACGGCGTCGATGTCCAGGGTCTGCCCGGCCTGCTCGGACAGGGACTCCACCCGGCCCTCGGCCAGCAGTTCGCCGGTGTCGTCGCGCAGGTCGAACCGGGTGCCGGTGTCGGTCCGGCGCAGCCGGGTCCGGGCGGTTCGCTCGGCGCCGGTCACGACGAAGGGCCGGAGCCAGCGGACGTGGGACAGCCGCAGTCGCTCCCCCGTCCCGGCTGCCTCGGCGGCGGCTCGGGCCATCTCCAGTACGGCGGCGGCCGGCAGGAGGCGGGTGTCGCCCAGCCGGTGGCCGCCGATGCAGGGGTGCTCGGGGCCGAAGGCGGTCCGGAAGGTGAGGCCGTCCAGGCTCTCGGCCGCGTCCATCCCGTCCAGGAGCGGGTGCACCGGACCCGCCGCGGTCCGCCCGGCGGGCGGCGACCAGATGGCGTCGGTGAGCCAGCAGCGGAGTTCCTCGAAGGGGTATCCGGG
>NZ_JBEXPH010000335.1:0-5460 GCF_040611955.1 Streptomyces sp. NPDC006510
TGTGGGCGGCGCGCAGCCGGGCGACCAGCCGACGGCCGTACCAGAATCCGGGCCTGCCGAGGGCGGGACGGACGACGGGCGCGGTGCCGGTGGCGGCCGGGGCGGGTGCGGGCGCCGGGTCGAGGTCGTCGTCGTCCGGTTCGGTTCCGGTGAGCGGGCGCTGTGATTCGTACGCGCTCCAGGTCCGGTTCGACAGGAACCAGAGGAGCGCCACCAGGGCGGTGGGCACCAGTGCGGCGAAGGCGAGCCTGCGGCCCGGCTGGGACCACCAGCCGCCCTGTGCCGTCGACAGGAAGCCGAGCCAGGACCGCTGGTTCGAGCAGTCCGGCACGCCCGCGCACTGCCAGGCCGCCAGGTCGAGCGCGACCTCGCAGGCCGCCGCGGTCAGCAGGACCGTGAGGCTGAGCGCGAGGAGCCGGACGAGAACGCCGTACAGGCGCACGGTGCGGGTGCGGGACCGGGCGGTGGGGCGCATCCAGTGGGCGAGGTTGACCACCATGAACGGGAGCAGCAGCAGCCACAGGGCGCGGGAGCCGTTGCCGGAGGTCAGGTTGGACCAGCAGTAGGCCTCGGCGATGGGACGGTCGCGGTACCGCTCCGGGTGCTGCTCGGCGTCCGTGTCTCCGGCCCGTCGGTAGATGGCGGCAGTCGCGTCGCCGGTGATCCGGACCGTACGCGGATCGTCGAGCATCTCCTGGGGGGTGGTGCCGCCCACGCCGTGGACCAGCAGTTCCAGCGCGGGCCCGGGACTCTGCGGGGCCTGGGTGGCAGGTGGCACTGGAGTGACTCACTCTCTGGGTTGTGGGGGGCGTGTCGGTGCGAGGTCACCAGAATCGCGGACGGGGTCCGGTGGCCGCACCGCTCTCACCGAATCTCCCCAGTGCGGCGGCCGGCGACACCGCGTGGCAGGATGACCCCGTTCGAAGAGACCGCTGCACGGCCATAGGGAAGGACCGGACCCGGCGTTGAGTGACAATCAGAACCTGCTCGCGGAGCAGCGGCGCGCCCTGATCCTCGACGAGGTGCGCAGGCGCGGCGGGGTCCGGGTCAATGAGCTGACCCGCAAGCTGAATGTCTCCGACATGACGGTACGCCGGGACCTGGACGCGCTGTCCCGCCAGGGGGTCATCGAGAAGGTGCACGGCGGGGCCGTTCCGGTGGTCGAGGCCAGTACCCACGAGCCCGGATTCGAGGCCAAGTCGGCGCTGGAGCTGACCGCCAAGGAGGACATCGCGCGGGCGGCGGCGGCCATGGCGGTGCCCGGCAGCGCGATCGCGCTCTCCGGCGGCACGACGACGTACGCGCTCGCCCAGCAACTGCTGGACGTACCGGATCTGACGGTGGTGACCAACTCGGTGCGGGTCGCCGATGTCTTCCACGCCGCCCAGCGGTCGGGGGGCGCGGCCGGGGCGCGGCCCGGGGCCGCCACGGTGGTGCTCACCGGTGGGGTGCGGACTCCTTCGGACTCGCTGGTCGGTCCGGTCGCCGATCAGGCGATCGCCTCCCTCCACTTCGATGTGCTGTTCCTCGGGGTGCACGGGATCTCGGTGGAGGCCGGGCTTTCGACGCCGAATCTGGCGGAGGCCGAGACCAACCGCCGTTTCGTCCAGTCGGCCCGGCGGGTGGTGGTGGTCGCCGACCACACCAAGTGGGGCACGGTGGGCCTGAGTTCGTTCGCGACGCTGGAGCAGGTGGACACATTCGTGACGGACGCGGGTCTGTCGGCCGCCGCCCGTGAGGAGATCGAGGAGCATCTGCCGGGCCTGGTGGTGTCGGGCCGGGCCGCGTAGGGCGGTTCCTGAGCCGACCGGACCGTGCGCGGATTCCGCTCGCTCGTGCCGAGCGGTGCACGGGCCTTTAGGATCGTGCTGTGGCCGTCTTCCGGATCGAGCGCTTCACCTCCTTGCCCGCCGCCGAGTCCTGGCGCCGGGTGACGGACTGGGAACGGCACGCCGCGCATGTACCGCTGACCACGATCACCGTCCGCACGGGGCTGCCGACCAGGGTCGGAACCGTTTTCGTGGCGCGCACGGGCGTGGGGCCGCTGGCGTTCGACGATCCGATGGAAGTGGTGCGGTGGACGCCGCCCGCCGCCGGGCGCGCAGGGCTGTGCCGGCTGGAGAAGCGCGGTTCGCTGGTGCTGGGCCGGGCGTCGATCGATGTGTATCCGACGGATTCCGGTTCCCATGTGGTGTGGGTGGAGGAGCTGGGCATCCGGCTGCTGCCGCGGTGGGGCGATCCGCTGATCGCCGGAGCGGGCCACCGGATCTTCGGCCGGGTGCTCGACAATATGCTGGACCTCCCGGCGCGGCACCGTCCGTAGCGTGTGACGGGGTCGGCCGAACACACTCTTCCGCACTGTCCGGGCACCCATGTCCGGGCACATATGTCCGGGTACCACGACGACATCTGATGGCACGTCAGCTATGGTGTGCGCGATCCGTCCGCCGCCGACCGCACGGGAGGTGCGTTCCATGCCACGCCGACTCCGTTCCGTGGAACTCGAGTTCGTCGATTCCGCTCCGCTGCGACTGGTCTTCGCCACCGAGGTGTCCGCGGCTCCCGAAGACGTATACCGTGCGCTCGCCGACGATGTGCCGGGCTGGCCGGGATGGTTCACGGCGGTGACGGCCGCCCGGCCCACCGAGGACGGCGCGGGCCGCGAGGTCCGGCTCAGGGGCGGCTTCGTGATCCGCGAGACGATCATGGCGGCGGAGCCCGGCAAGCGGTACGCCTACCGGGCCGACCGGACCAACGCCCCCGGCATGCGCGCCCTGCTGGAGGAGTGGCGGCTCACCCCGGCCGGAACCGGGACCCGGGTGCGGTGGACGTTCGCCGCCGACGGTTCGGCGCCGTTCCGGTACGCGCTGCGGCTGGCCCGGTCGGGGATGGGCCGGTCCTTCCGGGACGCGGTACGCAATCTCGACCGGCGGCTGTCCGGATCCGCGGCCTGAGGGCCGCTCCGCCGCGCGCACCCGGATCCGCGCCGGTCGTCAGGGCCAGTTGCCGTCGGCCAGGAAGGATTCGATGGTCGCCATGTACGGGGCGATGTCCAGGCCCTGTCCGGCGAGCCAGCTGTCGGAGTAGTACTTGTCGAGGTAGCGGTCGCCCGGGTCGCAGATCAGGGTGACGACGCTGCCCGTGCTGCCCTGCTCGACCATTTCGGCGACCAGTTTGAAGGCGCTCCACAGTCCGGTGCCGGTGGAGCCGCCGGCCTTGCGGCCGATGGCCTGCTCCAGGGCGCGTACGGCCGCGACACTGGCCGCGTCCGGCACCTTCATCATCCGGTCGATGGCCCCGGGCACGAAGCTCGGCTCCATCCGGGGCCTGCCGATGCCCTCGATCCGGGAGCCGCAGTCGCTGGTGGCCAGCGGATTGTGGTGGGTCCAGCCGTCGAAGAAGCAGGAGTTCTCCGGGTCGGGCACGCAGATCCGGGTGTCGAACTGCATGTAGTGCACATAGCGGGCGATGGTCGCCGAGGTGCCGCCGGTGCCCGCCGTGGCGACGATCCACGTCGGTTCCGGATAACGCTCCAGCCGCAGCTGCTGGTAGATCGACTCGGCGATGTTGTTGTTGCCTCGCCAGTCGGTGGCCCGCTCGGCGTAGGTGAACTGGTCCATGTAGTGCCCGCCGGTCTCCGCGGCGAGCGTGGCGGACTCCTCGTACATCTTCCGGGAGTCGTCGACGAAGTGACATCGGCCGCCGTGGAATTCGATCAGCCGGCACTTCTCGGGGCTGGTGGTGCGGGGCATCACGGCGATGAACGGCACGCCGATCAGCTTGGCGAAGTACGCCTCCGATACGGCCGTCGAACCGCTGGACGCCTCGATCACCGGCTTGCCCGGCCGGATCCAGCCGTTGCAGAGCCCGTAGAGGAACAGCGAGCGGGCCAGCCGGTGCTTGAGGCTGCCGGTGGGATGCGTCGACTCGTCCTTGAGATAGAGGTCGATGCCCCACGCCTCGGGCAGCGGGAAGCGCAGCAGATGGGTGTCGGCGGAGCGGTTGGCGTCGGCCTGGACCTTGCGCACCGCCTCCTTCAGCCAGGCCCGGTACCCGTGGTCGGAGCGGTCGATGTCGATCGTCGCCGCAGCCCGGCCGTCGTCCCCGTGCTTTTCGGTGCCCATCAGCGCGTTCCTCCTCGTGTCACCATCACTCCACCGACAACGGTATTCCCCCTACCTGCATAAACGTTCACTTTGATGGTCCATAGCCCTGCCTTGGCGTCAGCGGGCCCGGCAACCACCGCTCCGGGCCGGGACGCGGGCTGGCGCGCCGCTCCCGGTTTGTGCAGACTGCCCATCAGAAGTGTCACGAAGGGGGCGAAGCAGTCATGCCGGAAACGGAGTTCAGTGCGACGGGGGTACGGATCGAGCGGTGGGCCCGCTCGCTCACGAGGGCCGGGCAGGTGATCGTCAAGGACGGCAGGCTGGCCCTGCTGACCAGCAACGGGCGGGAGATCGACAGTGCCCCGGTGGTGGCGGTGAGCGCGGGCAGGCCGTGGTTCGCCGGAGCGGGCGCGGCCGTGGCCCGCGTCAACGGGACGCGGTACCGGCTGACGATGGGACAGCGCAACCGCGGGCCGGACCGGGCCGGCCCGGCCCGCCGGTTCCTCGAAACGCTGCGCAGCGCGGGCGGACGGATGACCTGACGCCGACGGCACCGCCGGGTCATCGCGAGTTGCGGAGCTGTGACCCCTGGGCGACATTGGACACGTCACTCATGGTTCACCGGCGGTGACACTGTGATCCACGCCGCCGGGGGCCGGATAGGCAGCCGGCCGGCTGCCGGATCCGTTCCTTCGTCTTCTTCCGGACCTATTTCGGGGAGTCGCAGCCGTGATCAGCGAGCCAAGCAGGCACTGCACGGTGGAGCTCCAGGCCCTGCCGTCGCGGATCGGTCAGGTCCGCAGAATCATCTCGGCGCAGTTGCGCTACTGGCATCTCGATCCTTTGATCGACCATGCGGCGCTCGGCGTCACCGAACTGCTGACCAATGTCCACCGGCATGCCCAGCCGGACAAATCATGCATCGTCGAGATCGAGCTGCTGCTCGAACGGCTGACGGTGTCCGTCCACGACCACGACCCACGGCTGCCGACCGTGCGCGAGCCCAGCGCGTCCAGCACGTCGGGGCGCGGGCTCGCCCTGATCGCCGCGGTCAGCGAGAGCTGGGGGGTCCGTCCGAGGGATGGGGCCGGGAAGGTCGTCTGGTTCACCCTTCCGGCGCCTCCCCGGTGCGCCGTGCTTCCGCCGCATCCGGTGTACGGGGCCACCACCGACGGGCCGTTCGAGCTGGACGCCGTCACGTACCTGGAGAGCGGTACGCCTTCCGTCGCGCGGTCGGCGGTGGTCGGCTGACGCGCCCGGACCCCGGCACACCGGGGAGGGCGAGGCGCCGGGCGGCGCCCCGCCCCTTCCCGCCGTGCGCTACTCGGCGGCGATCGCGCGGAGCACGTTCAGC
>NZ_JBEXPH010000336.1:0-5406 GCF_040611955.1 Streptomyces sp. NPDC006510
CCGACGACCTGGGGGAGCGGACCATGCTCGGGGACACCGGGGCCCATGCCCTGGGTGCCGCACTCGGGGTCGCGATCGTCGCGGGCCGCGGCCGGGCCGGACTCGTCGTCCATGCCGCGGGGCTGGTCGCGGCGGCGGTGTACGGGGACCGGATCAGTCGACTCGTCCAGGTGACGGCGGACCGCTGACGGAGGAAGCCGTGGGGGCGGGCACGGCAACAGCGCGCCGGTTTCTCACCCGTGCGAGTGGTAGGCCGCGTCCGGTTGTTGCTGTGCGGGCCGCAACAGTGGCCCGAACGTGCCGGAACGTGCGTACGGACTGGCATCCTTGGCGGTGCAATCACCGCCGACTCGGGAGCCCCGGGAGCCATTCAACGTGTCACAGCTGCGTACGGTCCAAGTCCTGGGCGGCGGCAGCGCGGGCAGCAGTGCCCACGTCAGCTCGCTGGCCGCGGGACTCGTGGCGAGAGGCGTGCACGTCACCGTCTGCGCCCCGGCCGAACTGGACCACGCCTACGACTACTCCGGTACGGGGGCCCGGTTCGCCCCCGTACCGCGGCGCAGTGACCCCGCCTCCGTCGCCGCCCTGCGGACCGCCTGCCTGACGGCGGACGTCGTCCACGCGCACGGACCGCACGCCGCCGTGCGCGCCGCTCTCGCGCTCGGCGGCCGGCGCGTTCCGCTGGTCGTCACCTGGCACGCCCGTGCCCACGCCGAAGGGGCCCGCAGCCGGCTGATCCAACTGATGGAGCGAAGGGCCGCCCGCGCGGCGGCCGTTGTGCTCGGTACGACATCGGACCTGGTCGACCGGGCCCGGCACCGAGGAGCGCGCGACGCACGGCTCGCACCCGTCTCGGCCCCCGTACCCCGGCTGCCCGACGGCGTCCACGCGGGCAAGACGCGGGCCGAACTCGGGGCGGTGGAGCGGCCGTTGATCATCTCCTGCGGGAGTCTCGTGCCGCATCACGGATATGGCGCACTGCTCGACGCCGCGCGGCTGTGGCGCGAGCTCGACCCCGTGCCGCTCCTGGTCATCGTGGGCGAGGGGCGGGAACGGGCCGCTCTGCGGCGCCGGATCAGGAACGAGGAGCTGCCCGTCCGGCTCGTCGGCAGCCGCGACGACCGCGCCGAACTGCTCGCCGCGGCGGATCTGGCGGTGCTTTGCAGCAGCTGGGAAGCGCGCTCGGTATCGGTCCAGGAAGCGCTGCGGCTCGGCGTCCCGCTGGTCGCCACCGCGGTCGGCGGCGTGCCCGAACTCGTGGGGGACGCGGCGGAACTTGTGCCGTACGGCAACACTGAGGCACTCGCACGAGTGGTGGCCAGGCTGCTCGGGGATCCGCGGCGGCGCCAGGAATTGACGGCCGCCGGACTCGCCCAGGCCGCGAGTTGGCCCACCGAGGACGACACGATCGCCCAAGTGCTCAGTGTGTACGACGAGTTGACCCAGCCTCTGGCTACCCGGGCGCGGTGAGCCGCGCGGCCGGCCCGGCTACGAGATGTGGCGGCGGGCCCGGAGAGCCAGGCTCAGCGCCAGCACCGCCTGGGGGTCGTCCAGGTCGGTGCCGAGCAGCTCGCCGATGCGGGCCAGCCGGTTGTACAGCGTCTGACGGTTCAGATGCAGCTCCCGCGCCGTCTCCGCCTTGCGGCCCGCGTGGGCCAGATACGTCTCCAGCGTCGGCAGCAGCGCCGGGCGCGAGGTGCGGTCGTGATCGCGCAGCGGGCCGATCGCCCGGTCCACGAACGCCGCCAGATCCGGGTGTTCCCGCAGCCGCCACAGCAGCAGATCGATGTCGAGGCGCCGGGCGTCGTACCAGGGCCGGTCGCTGAGACCGTGCGCGGCCGTCGCCGTCTCGGCGGCGTGCCGCAAGCCCGCGCCGGCCGCCGCCCAGCCGCCCGCCACACCCACCACCACGACCGGCGGATGCGATCCGGCCCGCTCCAGCCCGGCCCGCTCCACACCGGCCCGCAGCGCCGCCGCCACCCGGTCCGCGACCGCCGTGCGCTCCGTCTCGGACCGCAGCCCGAGCAGCACCGGAACCCGGCCCTCCACCGGCCGCACGCCCAGCAGCACCGGCACCCCCACCGACGAGAGCTCCTCCAGCACGGCCCGCGCCAGCAACGCCCAGTTCCCGGACACCGAGAGCTCGGGGGCCAGCCGCATCACGACCGGCAGCAGTGGCATCTCGGCCGGCTTGAAGCCCAGCACGCGGGCCTGCGCGGGCGCGTCCTCCGGCGCGATCCGGCCCTCGGCGAGATCCGTCAGGAAGTCGCCCCGGCCGCGGGCCGCGAGCTCCTCCTCCTGGCGGGCCTGCATCAGCACGACGGCGAGAATGCCCGCCGCCCGCTCCGCCGCCATCCGGTGCACGGTCACCAGCGGCCCGGAAACGGCCAGCAGCACCAGCCTGGCCCGTACCGAACCGGTGCCCGGGCCGCCGCCCGGCACATCCACCAGCACCGAACCGGTGGGCGGTGTCTCGCGGGCCGCCCGGCCGCCGCGCATCCCGTCCCACACCTGGAGGGGGTCGGCACAGACCGGGCCGGACCCGGGCCCCGCCGCGTACAGCAGCTGGCCGTCCGCCGTCTCCAGGAAGACCGGGTTGGCCGCGAAGTCCGCCAGGATGCCGAGCACCTGGGGCACCCCGCCGCCGCCGAGGAGCGCCTCCGTGCACCGCCGGTGCACGTCCTCGGCCTGCCGCAGCAGCGCGTAGTGACCGTTGACGATCTCGGTGTGGATCTCCTCGGTCACCGTCACGAACGGCACCTCGCGGTGCAGCTGCACCAGGGGCAGCCCCGCGGCGCGGGCGGCGTCCACTATCGACGCCGGCAGTCTGCTGAAGCGCGGCCCGAGCTCCACCACAAGGGCGGCGATCTGGCGGTCGGCGAGCCTGCGGACGAAGGCGCGCTGCTCGGCGGGGCGGGTGCCGAGCCCGAGACCGGTGGTGAGCAGCAGTTCACCGCCCTTGAGCAGTGAGGCGATGTTGGGGACCTCGCCCGCGTGCACCCAGCGCACCGTACGGTTCAGCCGGTCCGCGCCGGCCACCACCTCCGGGAGGCCGCCGCGCAGCCCCGGCAGCTCAAGGGCTCGCTGCACGGTGATTCCGCCTTGCGTCTCCACTGGCTCTGGCCTCGTGCTTCCACTCGGGTCCGACGGGCGGTCGCCCTGATTCAGGAAGGTACCGGCCCCGGGCGCCGGAGGCGTCGTCGGGGGAGCCACCGGGGGTGTGCCCGTGCCGGACGTGGGCCGGTCCCGGCCGTTGTTGACACGGGAAGGGCGCCGCTGCGATCTTGTGAACGCCGCGCGGTTCGGGCCGAGTGGCCCTGACATCCGGACCTGGAGCAGACGTGGGCGACGACGTATCGGTGTACACAGACCGCCATGAGCTTCCCGGACCGCTGGTCGGGGCCGACTGGCCGGCACTGCGGCTCGGCCGGCCGGGACTGGTGGTCCTCGATGCCTCGGTCGGCGCGCACCGGGGCCGCGAGCTGCGGATCCCGGGAGCGCGGGCCTTCGACATCGACGGGGCGCTGTCCGACCACTCCGGACCACTGCCCCACACGATGCCCGACGCCGGCCGGTTCACCGAAGAGCTGCGCTCCCTCGGTGTGAACGGCACCGACACCGTCGTCGTGTACGACGGCGCGGGCATCTACTCCAGCGCGCGGGCCTGGTGGATGCTGCGGGCGATGGGCTTCGACAAGGTCGCGGTGCTCGACGGCGGCCTGCCCGCCTGGGCCGGCGCCGGGCTGCCGCTGGAGAGCGCCCGGCCGGCGCCCGCCGCGGCGCCCGGTGACTTCACCGCACGGCCGCGCGCGGGGATGTTCGTCGGCAGCGAGGAGGTGGCGGCGGCCCTGGCCGACCCGGCCGCGGTGGTCCTCGACGCCCGTTCCCGGGACCGGTTCGCCGGCGCGGCCGCCGAACCCCGGCCGGGGCTGCGCGCCGGACACATGCCTGGGGCGGTCAACCTGCCCTTCGGGGAGATCCAGCGCGACGGGCGGATGCGCCCGGCCGATGAGTTGCGCGCGGTGTTCGCCGCCCTCGCCCCGGAGCGCGGGCGACTGGTCCTCAGCTGCGGATCGGGCGTCACCGCATGCGTCCTGGCGCTGGGGGCCGAACTGGCGGGGTACCGCGGACAGGCCGTGTACGACGGGTCCTGGAGCGAGTGGGGGCTGCCGTCGGAGCGGCCCGTGGTGACCGGGGCGGACGGGCTTCCGCCCGCCCCGTGACCCGGGGTCAGCCGACGTACGCCCCGCTCGCCGTCAGGCGCAGCGCCGTGTCGATCAGCGGCACATGGCTGAAGGCCTGCGGGAAGTTCCCCACCTGGCGCTGGAGCCGGGGATCCCACTCCTCCGCGAGCAGCCCCAGGTCATTGCGCAGGGACAGCAGCCGCTCGAAGAGCTGGCGCGCCTCGTCGACCCGGCCGATCATCGCCAGATCGTCCGCCAGCCAGAACGAGCAGGCCAGGAACGCGCCCTCGTCGCCCTCCAAGCCGTCGACGCCCGCTTCCTCGCCCGAGGTGGGGTAGCGCAGTACGAAGCCGTCCTCGGTGGACAGCTCGCGCTGGATCGCCTCGATCGTGCCGATCACGCGCTTGTCGTCCGGCGGCAGGAAGCCCATCTGCGGGATCAGCAGGAGCGAGGCGTCCAGTTCCTTCGAACCGTAGGACTGGGTGAAGGTGTTGCGCTCCTGGTCGTAGCCCCGCTCGCAGACATCGCGGTGGATGTCGTCGCGCAGCTCACGAAGGTGCTCCAGCGGCCCTTCCGCGTCCCCGGACTCGATGAGCTTGATGGTGCGGTCGACGGCGACCCAGGCCATCACCTTGGAGTGGACGAAGTGCCGGCGCGGGCCGCGTACCTCCCAGATGCCCTCGTCCGGCTCGTCCCAGTGCTTCTCCAGGTACTCGATCAGCTTGAGCTGGAGGCCCGTCGCGTAGTCGTTGCGGGTCAGGCCCGTCATGTGGGCGAGGTGCAGCGCCTCGGTGACCTCGCCGTACACGTCCAGCTGGAGCTGGCCCGCCGCGCCGTTGCCGACCCGGACCGGGCCCGAGTTCTCGTAACCGGGCAGCCAGTCCAGCTCGGCCTCGCCCAGCTCGCGCTCGCCCGCGATGCCGTACATGATCTGGAGGTTCTCCGGGTCGCCGGCGACCGCCCGCAGCAGCCACTCGCGCCAGGCGCGGGCCTCCTCGCGGTAGCCGGTGCGCAGCAGCGAGGAGAGGGTGATCGCGGCGTCGCGCAGCCAGGTGTAGCGGTAGTCCCAGTTCCGGGAGCCGCCGATGTCCTCCGGCAGGGAGGTGGTCGGCGCGGCGACGATGCCCCCGGTCGGCGCGTACGTCAGGGCCTTGAGGGTGATCAGGGAGCGGACCACTGCCTCGCGGTAGGGCCCGTGGTACGTGCACTGCTCGACCCATTC
>NZ_JBEXPH010000337.1:0-5368 GCF_040611955.1 Streptomyces sp. NPDC006510
CACCAACCGCTCACCCACCAACTCCACCGAACCCGCGTCATACAAATCCGTCGCATACTCGATCGTGATGTCCAACCCACCCGGCCGACCATCACCAGTACGACGCTCCGCGAACGAGAACGTCAGATCGAACTTGGCGAACCGCAGCCAGGTGAACTCCGATTGGGTTTCCAGCTCCCCGGCGACGAGCGTCGGAGTGGCCGCGTCGGTCAGTGTCAGCATGACCTGGAAGAGTGGGTGCCGGGCGGCGGACCGGTCCGGGTTGAGGGCCTCGACCAGCCGGTCGAAGGGCAGGTCCTGGTGGCTCCAGGCGGCGAGGTCGGTCTCCCGGACCCGGGTCAGCAGCTCACGGAAGCTCGGATCGCCCGTCAGATCCGTGCGCAGCACGAGGGTGTTGACGAAGAAGCCGACCAGGTCGTCGAGCGCCTGATCCGTACGGCCGGCGATCGGCGATCCGAGCGGGATGTCGTACCCGGCACCGGAACGCGACAGCAGCGTCGACACCGCGGCCTGGGCCACCATGAACACCGAGGCGCCCGATTCGCGTGCCAGCTCCGCGAGCGTGGAATGGACGTCCTCGGAGAGGTGCACGGTGTGGGTGGCGCCGCGGTAGGAGGCGACGGCCGGCCGCGGCCGGACGGCGGGCAGTGTGACCTCCTCCGGGAGGTCGGCCAACGTCCGGCGCCAGTAGTCGAGTTGCCGGGCGGCGACGCTCTCCTGATCCGCGGGGTCACCGAGCACGCCGCGGTGCCAGAGTGCGTAGTCCGCGTACTGGGCGGGCAGCGGTTCCCAGGCCGGGCGCTCACCGCGTGAGCGGGTCGCGTAGGCGGTGCTCAGGTCGCGCATCAGCGGCTGGTAGGACCAGCCGTCGGAGACGATGTGGTGCATGACCACCAGGAGTACGTGGTCGTGCTCACCGAGGCTGAACAGCCGTGCGCGGAACGGCAGATCGGCCGACAGGTCGAAGACGCGCTCGGACTCGGCGGTGAGCAGCGCGGCGACGCTCTCCTCGGTCGCCGGGGTGACCGGCAGTGCCACCCGGACGCTGTCGGCGGGCAGGATCCGCTGGTAGGTCTCTCCCTCGGCCTGGCCGAACACCGTGCGCAGGCTCTCGTGCCGTCCCGCGACATCGGTGAACGCGGACTCCAGGGCCGCGACATCGAGGTCACCCCGCACCCGGACGGCGAGCGGGATGTTGTACGTCGCCGACGGGCCCTCCAACTGGTCGAGGAACCAGAGCCGTTGCTGGGCCGCCGAGAGCGGCAGGGGTTCGGGCCGCTCCTGTGCGGTAAGGGCCGGGCGGGCGGACTCCCCGCCGCCGGTGGCGACGTACTCGGCGAGCAGGGCCACGGTCGGGAACTCGAAGAACTGCCGCAGCGTCAGCTGGACATCGAGTACGGTGCGCACCCGGCTCACCAGCCGGGTCGCCAGCAGCGAGTGGCCGCCGACGGTGAAGAAGTCGTCGTCGATGCCGATCGACGGCACGCCGAGGGAGTGGGCGAACAGGCCGCAGAGGACCTCCTCGACAGGGTTGCGCGGGGCCCGGCCGCCGGATGCCGCGCCGGCCCGGGGGGCAGGCAGTGCGCGCCGGTCCAGCTTGCCGTTCGGGGTCAGCGGCAGGGTCCCCATCGGGACCACCGCCGAGGGCACCATGTACTCGACGAGCTGCTCGCCCGCGTACCGGAGGAGTTCGGCTCCGTCCAGGACGCCTTCCTCGGCGGGTACGGCGTAGGCGACCAGGCGCTTGTCGCCGGGCCGGTCCTCGCGGACGATGACGGCGGCCTGGGCGACGGAGGGGTGGCGCACCAGTACGGTCTCGATCTCGCCGAGCTCGATGCGGTTGCCGCGCAGCTTGACCTGCTGGTCCGCGCGGCCCAGGAACACGATCTCACCGTGTTCGTTCCAGGCGGCCAGGTCGCCGGTGCGGTACATGCGGCTGCCGGCCGGTCCGTACGGGTCGGCGGTGAACCGTTCGGCGGTCAGGGCCGGCAGTCGGCCGTAGCCCTGGGCGAGGTGCGGCCCCGCGACGTAGAGTTCGCCGGTCTCACCCGGGGTGGTGTGGCGCAGTTCGCCGTCCAGGACGTACATGGCGGTGTTCGCCATCGGGATGCCGAGGTGCAGCCGGTCAAGGGTGCGCACCTCGGGGGTGAAGGACTGGTAACTGCAGAAGACGGTCGCCTCCGTGGGACCGTAGACATGCACGAACGTGGTGTCCGGGCAGTGGTCCAGGGCCCGTTGGAGGGCGGTGGCGGACAGGACGTCGCCGCCGGTCCAGATCTCGCGCAGCTGCTTGAGGCCGTCGATCGCCTCGCTGGCCATGGCGTCGAAGAGTGCGGTGGTGAAGTAGGCGGCGGTCACCCGGTACCGGGCGATGGCGTCGGCCAGCTCTCCGATGTCGATCTTCGGAGCCGACAGCACGACTGCCAGGCCGCCGCGCAGCAGTGGCACCCACAGCTCGTAGGTCGAGGAGTCGAAGGGCAGCGGCGAGTAGGCGAGCACCCGCTCGTGGGCCGCGGCGCCGAAGCCCGGGTCCAGGGCCAGTTCGACGACGTTGCGGTGGGTGTTCACGACGCCCTTGGGGGTGCCGCTGGAGCCGGAGGTGAACATCATGTACAGCGGCTGGTCGGGGTGGACCGTGACATCGGGTGCGGTGGGGGCGGTGTCGGCCGTGGCACTGCGGTCGTCGAGCCGCAGGGCGGGCAGGTCTCCGGCGAAGCCGGTCTCCCCGGCCGGACGGTCGGTCGCCAGGAGGGTGGCCCCGGTGTTGCCGAGGATCCAGGCGAGGCGCTCCTCGGTCTGGCGCGGGTCGAGGGGTACGTACACCCCGCCGCTCTTCAGCACGGCGAGGACCGTGATGACATAGGCGAACGAGCGGTCGAAGAAGAGGCCGACGGCGTCGCCGGGCCGTACGCCCTCGGCGACGAGCCGGTGTGCGAGGGCGTTGGCCGCGCCGTCCAGCTCCCGGTAGGTGAGACTGCGGTCCTCGCGGACGAGAGCGACGGCCTCCGGGGTGCGGGCGGCCTGCGCGGCGAAGAGAGCGTGCAGCGCACCCTCGGGAAGGTTCTCGGCCGTGTCGTTGTACGCGGCGATGTGCGCGGGAACGCCGACACCGAGGGAGAGAGCTGGATCTGCTTGCGGCTGGGACATCTCGACACCTTCTTGGTAGCTCGGATCTCGTGGTCTCGCGGCGTGCCGGGAGACCGACGGAGCCACGGTGGATGACGTGCGGATGGTGCGAAGTGGGGTGGTGGGGCGGGGAGTCAGCCGGTACGGGAGGCCATCACGGCGTCGGCCGGCAGCAGGACGTCGTCCGCTTCCAGGGCGTTCGCGTGGTACTTGCCGACGGAGCTGATCAGCAGCCGGAGTTCCAGGGCGATGGACTCGACCAGCCGGACCAGGCCGGCTTCGGCGTCCTCGTCCACGGCAAGCAGTGCGGCCCGGCCGAGGCCGACGGCGCGGGCGCCGAGCGCCAGTGCCTTCGCGGCCCTGCCGCCTTCCCAGATGCGCCCGCTGGCGAGCAGGCAGTGGTCGGTGCGGCCGATGCGGGTGAGGCACTCGCCGAGCGGGAGCCCCACCTGGCCGAGGAAGGCGGTCGGCGCCCAGGCGGTGCCGCCCTCCGCGCCGTCGACCGTGACGGAGTCGGCGCCGGCCGCCCAGGCGGTGGCCGCGGCGTGGGCCACGTCCCGGCCGGGGTGCAGCTTCACCCACACCTTCACGCGGGGGAAGTTGTTCCGCATCAGCCGGATCTGCTGGCGCAGGATCTCCTCGGTGAAGGTGCCGGGGCTGCTGATCCGCAGCACCGAGTCGCTGCCGGCGCCGAACACCTCGTCCATGGCGTACTGTTCGGCGACCCGGTCGCCGGCCTCGCGGCCCAGGACGGTGAGACCGCCGAGGCCCGGCTTGGCACCCTGGCCGACCTTCAGTTCGAAGGCGAGCCGGCCGGTGGCCAGCAGCGGCTCGGACACCGGGTCGCTGTAGACCAGGTTCCACACCTCGGCGTCCGCGTCCTCGGTGGACTGCTGCACCACCACACCGCCGTGCTCGTAGTCGGCGGCGGCCGTGTAGGCGGCGATCCGGCCGAGCAGCGGGGAGACCCCGGAGTCGGCGGCGGCGCGGAAACCGTTGACCGGCACCACGTTCTCGCCGATGACCATCGGGATGCCGAGCTGTCCGGCCTGCCGTCCGGCCGCCTCGCCCAGGTCGTGGCTGGCGACCTGCGTCGAGCCGAACGCCGACACGTAGAGCGGCAGCCGGGAGGCGAACCCGCCGACCCGCGTGTCCAGTTCGACGTCCGTGTACAGCGGCTCGCGGGCCAGGTCGATGAGCTTCTTCAGCCGCTCCGGCATGAACACCGGGGGCACGATCCTGGCGCGCTCCAGCGGGTCGTACGGGTCCTGGCCGGCCGGGATCGCGCCCAGCAGGCCGCTGCCGTAGGACTCCAGTCCGGGGAAGACCCCCGCCGCTCCGGCCCTGGCCCGGTGCCGCACCTGTTCCTCGGGGAAGCCGACGGCGCTCAGTACGGCGCTCATGCGGACACCACGCCGGGGAGCTTCGGGTAGGCGCTGGCCTCCCAGGCGGCGGTGCGACCGGTGACGTACCGGGTGAAGCGCTCCAGGCCGATGCCGAACCCGGAGCTGGCGGGGATGCCGCGGCGTGCCAGGTCGAGGTACCAGCCGTACTTCGCGGGGTTCTCGCCGGTCTCGCGCATCCGGGTGACCAGGGCCGCGTAGTCGTGCTCGCGCTCGCTGCCGCTGGCCAGTTCGCCGTAGCCCTCGGGGGCGATCAGGTCGAAGTTGCGCAGGACGCCGGGGCGGTCGGTGTCCTCCTGGTCGTAGAAGCCCCGCGAACCCTTGGGGTAGTCGACGACGAAGAACGGGCGGCTGGTCTTCGCGGAGAGGATCTCCTCGCCCTCCCAGTCGATCTCGGCGCCGGGGTCCTGCGGGTGACCGAGCGCCACCAGGTCCGCGGTGGCCTCCCGGTGCGTGGTGCGGCCGAACGCCCCCTGGACCACCTCGCGGAAGGCGTCCCGGTCCCGGCCGAGGAGCTCCAGGTCCCCCGGCATCTCGCGGACGACCTCGTCGACGACATGTGCGACGAGCCGCTCGGCGAGCTCCATCGCGTCCTCGCGGCGGGCATCGCGGATCTCCACGTCGATCTGGTGGAACTCGGCGAGATGGCGATGCGTGACGGCCGTCTCCAGCGGTTCCAGGCGCACGTTGGGCGCGATGCAGAAGATCTTGTCGAAGGCCAGCAGCGATGCCTGCTTGTAGAGGATCGCGCTGGTCATCAGCTTGTACTTGTGTCCGTAGAAGTCGACGTCCACCTGCTTGGAGCCCCGGATGCCAGGATCGGTGACCGGTCCGATGAC
>NZ_JBEXPH010000338.1:0-5346 GCF_040611955.1 Streptomyces sp. NPDC006510
CGAAAGCACCAGGCCACAGCCCGTCGCAGCCACTACCGACGACGATCCGCCGATGAACCCACGGGATAGATCACGAAACCGTACTGGAGTACTAGAGCCCCTTCTCGACGACCCCGACCCGGCGATCCGCGTTCACGCCGCCTACGCACTGGCTACCGCCACCGACCCTCATCGGACCGTCCGCTCAGCTCTTGGCACCCAGTTCGCCGTCGAGCAGGACCCGATCGTCCGCGCCGCCTTGGTCCTCGCCATCGCCGAGGCCGCCCGCGCCCACCCCCACGTGCCGACCACCGCGTGGATGTGCGATCGGCTGCGGGACCGGACGCAGGCGCCCGAGGTCCGGCTGGCTGCCGCGATGGGCTGGCTCTGCCTCACCGACGAACCCGCTCCCGATGACTTGCATGTCGCCGTCAACGACCTCGCCACCGACGAGCGCGCCCACGCCATGGACACCCTGCCCTGGATGACCGTCGCCGGCGGATTCGGCGAGACGGGGCTGCGGCGCTGCGTCCGAGAGATGCTCCACCCCGAAAGGCCCGATCCGGTGGGGTATGACGACCCGTGGGCCCCGCGCCCCTGACGGCGGTGGCAAGCCACCATTGCTGCCTACCGGGCACTGTGGTCCGAGCTTGGCCTCTCGCGTCCGGCTTCGAACAGGCGGGCCCGGTGATCACTCGTCCGGGTGTTTCCGGGACGGCGGTAAGGCCTTCGCGTGATCCTGAACTCGACCAAGAGGGACAGGACTTGACTGCGAAGGCCGTAGTAGTGAGTGTGGTGGAGCAGGGCGTGCAGTGCGAGCCGTTCGCGGAACTGTCACGCTTCCGGGGGTCTTCTACGACTGCCTGACCGGTCGGCGCGACGCGCTGTTCGAGCTCACGGACGCGGTGCTATGCACCGACGGGCCGGTGAGGACGCTGGTGGACCTGGCGCTGGCGCCCGAGCACCGGCGCGGGCATGGTGCTCTGTACGGCGCGTTGAACCGGGGCCGCGTGGACGTCGACCGGCTGCGGACGGTGCTGGCCGGCCTGCCGCTGCCGCGTGCTGCCGACGGCCGACTGGTGCTCGCGGTGGACGTCTCCCCGTGGCTGCGGCCGGGCGCGGAGACCTGCCCGGACCGGTCGTTCTGCCATACCTACGGCCGCGGCGACGCCAAGCACCAGCTGATCCCCGGCTGGCCGTACTCCTTCGTCGTTGCGCTGGAGGCCGGCCGCACGTCCTGGACGGCGGTCCTGGACGCGGTGCGGCTGGAGCCCGGCGCCGACCTGGCCGCCGTCACCACCGCCCAACTCCGCGACACGGTGAACCGGCTGATCGCGTCCGGGCAGTGGAAGGCGGATGATCCGGAGGTCCTGGTGGTGATGGACGCCGGCTACGACACTCCGCGCATCGCCCACCTGCTGGCCGATCTGCCGGTGCAGGTCCTCGGCCGTCTTCGCTCGGACCGGGTGATGCGCCGAGTGGCGCCGACCCGCGCGGAGTTCGCCGCGGCCAACCCGGCCGGGGGCCGGCCACCCAAGCACGGGGCCGAGTTCGTCTTTGGCGACCCCGCGACCTGGGGCGCCGAGCAGGCGGTGACCTGCACCGCGACCCGCCGCTACGGCACCGCCGTCGCCCGGGCCTGGGACCGGCTCCATCCGAGGTTGACCCGCCGGGCGGCCTGGTTGGACCACGAGGGCCGGGTCGGCCGCCCGGCTCGAAGACCCAGCGGCCCGCCGCCCGCCACGAGGTGAACAGAGTCCTGGCCACCGGCGAGGCCTACGCCCGGCCCGCCCACCACAAGAAGGGCACCAAACCACGACGAACCGCTACAAACGTTCAAACGGCAACCTTAAGGAAAATACCGGTAACTCAGTGCTTTGGTGTGCGTTTGACTCGTTTCGGTTGGGTGGCGCAGACGAGGGTGATGGCCGGGGCGCGTGGTCGGTCTGTAGTGCGGTGGGCGGCGCGTTTGAGGGGCCGGCTGGCGACTTTGCGTTTGATGACGCGGGGGTTGGACCGGCGGCGTCGTGGTGGCAGGAGGCGTTCGAGGAGTTCAGCGTGGGTGGTTTTGATGGCGCGGGTGAGTCTGCCGGGGGGAAAATGCCGCCTGGTCGGTGACCTGGCGGCGCGCGACGCGCAGTGAGCGGGTGAAGGAGATCCGGTCGGGGTCCTGGTCGGCTTGTTGTGCGGCTTGGTGCATCAGGTGTCGGATGGCGTGGTGGACGAGCAGGAAGCCGTAGAGTTCCTGCTCGGCGCCGTCGGGGTGCTGTGAACGCAGGACCAGGTGTGACCCGCCGAGGTGGGTCTTGATTTCGTCGAGGGTGGACTCGAACTCCCATCGCTGGGCGTAGAGGGCGGCGAGTTCCGTGGCTGGGGCCTTGTCCGGGTCGAGGATTGTGGTGATGAGCCGGTAGGCGCCCTCGTGGCCGGCGATGGTGTACTCCACCGCGCGGACCGGCACCCCGCGGCGGGTGTGGTGGATGTCGCTGCGGTCGAAGATCTCGGTGAGGTAGGAGCCGTCCGGCAGCTGCTCGACCACGGGGAGCACGAGGTCTTTGCGGACGCGCTACAGCAGGTCCGCCCCGGTTGCCGCGGCTTTGCGCCACAGGTCCACGCCGTAGAAGCCACGGCCGGCCAGCAGCAGCATCCCCGGCCGCAGGGACACCAGGACCGCCCGGGCCGGAGTCTGCTCTCCGGCGCGCAGAGCTCCGATCGCGGCGTCGAAGACGGCATGGGTGCCGCACTCCACCAGGCCGACCATGCGCAACTGCGGACATCCGACGTCCTGTTCACCCCGCCCGGAGCGAGGCGGACGGCCGAAGGCATCCACGTTCGCCTTCGTGTCAGGCAGGTCGAACGTGGTGCCGTCGATCACAGTCAACCGCCAGTCGCGGTAGAAGGCGCCCTGCGTGGCCGATGTGGCAACCGGACGGCACACCCGCGCGAACAACTCCCGCAGCGGCGCCACACCCAACCGGGACCCGGCCTTCCAGATCGCCGCCGAACTCGGCACCACCCACGACGCACGCCAACACCGCGCACCCTGCAAACCTGCTGTCAGCAGCCGGGCGACCTCCTCATAGCTCTGCCCCGAGAACAGGCACATCGCCAGCACGAAGTAGACCACCAACCGGGCCGGCAACAGCCGGTTTCGCTGCTGCACCCGGCCCGTCTCCGCCAACACCTCGTCCACAGGCGACCGAGGAAACGCCTGCGTCAGCACCCCGACCGCGACCCGGTCCGACAACCGCTCACCAAATGACTTCAGCTGACCCGCTCTTGGCATACCAACAACAAAGACCGGATTGCCCCTGAGTTACCAGTATTGAGGTTAACAAGGGATTAGGGAATCGACAGCGAGGTCGTCCGTCGGGAGGAACCAACACACCCCATCGCACGGAGGCACCATGGCCGCAATCTGGGCCGGCATCGACGAGACCGGCCCGCTCAGGACGGCACGGCCGGGCACCTGGTGCCGCGTGGTGGCACGGTCAGGTCGGTCAGGTAGCCGTCGACGGCGTGCTCCATGCAGGGGCCGCTGGTGACGCTGCCGTGGCCTTGGCCCTCGTAAGTAAGGAGCGCGCCGCTGCGGCCGAGTTGCCGGGCCACCGAGACCGCCCAGGGGTAGCCGGTGGCGGGGTCGTGGAGCGCGTTGGACACCAGGATCGGCGGGACGCCGCGGGCCGCCAGGCGGTGCTGCGGGTTAGCGGTCGGCGCGCCCAGGCACGCCGCTGTCATCTGGATCGGCAGCAGGGAGGGCAGGTCGGGTGCGGTCCTGTTCATCACGCCGACGAGTGAGGCGTATTCCTGGTAGTCGCGCACCGGCAGGTGCCAGTCTGCGCAGAAGACGAGGGTCGTCGGCGGAAGCGGCGATACCGAGGTGGGCGAGGCGGGGAGCGGGCTGCTCGACGCCATCCCGGTGATGGCCTTCGCCAGGCCTGCGTAGTCGACTTTGTAGAACTTCTTGAAGGCGATCCCGTTGACCAGATCCGCTGACGAGAGGGGGGTTCCCGGCTTGGCGGCGTTCTCCAGCTCGCCGCGTTGGGCCCGGGTCAGCAGCCCCTGCCAGACCGTGCGGACGTCGCGACCGTGCAGTGCGCAGGTCGAGTCGTCGGCGCACCATTTCACGAACTCGTCGAAGGAGTCCTGTGCAGCGGTCGCCTCGGACCGCAGGAACTCACGGGTGGTGGAAACGCTGTGGTCCATCACGCTCTCCAGCACCATCGCCCGGACCCGGTGAGGATGGGCCTCGGCGTACTCTGCGCCGAGCAGTGTGCCGTACGAGCTGCCGTGGAAGGTCAGTTCGGCCTCGCCGAGGGCAACCCGCAGGGCGTCCAGGTCCTGGACCGTCTGGGCGGTGTCAAGGTGGTCGAACACCGGGCCGGTGCGTGCCCGACAGTCGGCGCGGAGCCGCTTGTTGTAGGCCAGGGTGGCGTCGAAGTCCGCTTGGCTTGCCAGCTCCGGTGACGGCCGCTGGGCGAGCAGGTCGCCGGAGCAGGTCACCGGGTTGCTGCTGCCCACGCCACGCGGGTCGAAGCTGATGATGTCGAACCTGCGGCGGATCTCGGGACTGAACCGGCTGATGCCGCTCACCACCCGCTCCACCCCGGAGTCGCCGGGACCCCCGGGACCGAACACCATCGAGCCGACGCGTGCACCGGGGTCGGTGGCCTGGCGGCGGGCCACGGCCAGGCCGAACGTCGGCCCGCCCGGGCGGGCCCAGTCGATCGGCACCGTGAGGGTGGCGCACTCGGCGCCCGGGTTGTCCGGGTCGTTGCACGGAGCCCACTGCAGGGCTCTGGCGGTCACCGGCGCCGCGTTCACGATGGGCGCGGCGGCGAAACCGGCGACGGCGGCGATGGCGGTTCCCGCGACCATGGCCGTGCTCCGTACGACGGCGCGCCGTAGCACGGACCTGCCTCTGAACGGCATGAATCATCCTCCTGACGAGACTGGGCGTGAGAGACGTGCTCGGGAATGTGCAGACCCGGCTGGGACTCCTTGAGCACACTAGGTGCGCTGTCGGCCGCCCGGTGCCGTTGTCAGGGGCCGTTCCGGGGCGAGTCAGGGATGAACCAGGGATGCCGTAGTGACGCCGGCGGGGGTGTGAGTTGAGGTGTGGGGTGTGGTGTGAGCTGGGGGTGTTGCAGATCGGCTGAGAACGCGTCGTGGCATGGCGTCCACTGGCCCGGTGATGGGCTGGCTGACTCGGGTTGTGTCAACTTCGTTGAAAGCGCGTGGGTTTGTCGCATGTAGCTTCTGCGTCTAGGGAGCGTATCGAGTCGTGATCAATCTGCGGGATGTGCCTTCGTGGCACGGTCTGGTCCGGTAGACCGTCTTAAGTGACGCGAGTGCAACTGACCGATC
>NZ_JBEXPH010000339.1:0-5215 GCF_040611955.1 Streptomyces sp. NPDC006510
GCCTCGACCCCCGCGCCCGCCCCCGACCCCACCAGCTGCGCCGCTGCCGCGAGCCGTACCGCCGCCTCGTCCGCGACCGGCCCCGCGACCGTGAACGGCAGCCGTACGTACCCCTCGAAGGCGCCGTCGACCCCGAACCGGGGACCGGACGGAACGCGTACCCCGACCCGCTCCCCTGCCACCGCCAGCCGGGAGCCGGAGAGACCGCCGGTGCGCACCCAGAGCGTCAGGCCGCCGAGCGGAACGGTGAACTCCCAGTCGGGCAGCTCCCGGCGGACCGCGGCGACGAGCGCGTCCCGGTTCTCCCGCGCCTGTTCGCGCCGGACCTGCACGGCCTCCTCCCAACCGCCGGTACGCATCAGCCAGTTCACGGCGAGCTGTTCGAGGACGGGCGTGCCCATGTCGGCGTAGGCGCGGGCGGCCACCAGGCTGCGGATCACGTCCGGGGCGGCGCGCACCCAGCCGATCCGCATGCCCGCCCAGAAGGCCTTGCTCGCCGATCCGACCGTGATCACGGTGGAGCCCGCCGGATCGAAGGCGCAGACCCGGCGCGGCATCTGCACATCGGGGTCGAGGCAGAGCTCGTTCATGGTCTCGTCGACGACCAGGACCGTGCCGGCGGAGCGGGCCGCGTCCACCAGGTCGCGCCGCCGGTCCTCGTCGGCCAGCGCACCGGTGGGGTTGTGGAAGTCGGCGACGACATAGGCGAGCCGCGGCGCCGCCTCCCGCAGCACCTGCCGCCACCGGTTCATGTCCCAGCCGCCGAGGCCCTCCTCCATCGCCACCGGCACCAGCCGGGCACCGGCCTCCCGCATCAGTTGCAGGATGTTGGCGTAGCTCGGGGACTCCACCGCGATCCGCTCGCCCCGGCCCGCGAAGAGGTGGCAGATCGCGTCGATCGCACCCATCGCGCCGGTGGTGACCATGATCTGTTCGGGCATGGTCGGGATGCCGCGCCCGGTGTAGCGGTCGGCGATCATCTGCCGCAGCGCGGGCAGCCCGGCCGGGTAGTCGCCGTGGGTGTGGGCGTACGGCGCGAGTTCCTCGATGGATCCCTGGAACGCCCGGGTCAGCCACGGTTCGGGGGCGGGCAGCGAGGCGCAGCCCAGGTCGATCATCGAGCCGAGGGACTCCGGGGGCAACGGTTCCAGTCCGCGTGCGGGCAGCGGGTTCCCGGCGGGCACCGCGGTCCAGCTGCCGGCGCCCCGGCGGGACTCCAGGAACCCCTCGGTCCGCAGCGCCTCGTACGCGGCGGCGACGGTGGTGCGGCTGACGGAGAGGGCGAGCGCCAGTTCGCGTTCGGCGGGGAGCCTGGCGGCGACGGGCACCCGGCCTTCGAGGACGAGCAGACGGATCCCGTCGGCCAGCGCACGATAGGCGGGCGGCCTGCGGGCGCCCGGTCCGGCGGGCCGGGGCTGTTGGGCCCGGAGCTGCCGGGCAAGCTGCGCCGCGCCCACTGCCGAAGTCCACTGAGCCATGGAAATCAGTCCACCTTCCTCGGATTGGCCATAGTTGGTAGCCAATCCCCTGCCACAGAGTGACATGCGGCAGTCCACTACCACCACACCAGGGGGCACCCCTTGTCCATCACAGCCGTCCCTCGCGGATCGCACCTCACCCGACGGCTGATCCAGCTGTACGTCGGTCTCGCGCTGTACGGGGCGAGTTCGGCGCTCCTGGTCCGCGCCGGTCTGGGGCTCGAACCCTGGGGCGTGCTGCATCAGGGACTCGCCGAGCGCACCGGTCTGTCCATCGGGGTCGTCTCGATCATCGTCGGCGCGGCCGTGCTGCTGCTGTGGATACCGATCAGGCAGCGTCCGGGCCTGGGCACCGTCTCCAATGTCTTCGCCATAGGCATCGCCATGGACGGCACGCTGGCGTTCGTGCCCGACGTGCACGGTCTCGCCGCGCAGATCGCCCTGATGGTCGCCGGAGTCGTGGTCAACGGCGTCGCCACGGGGCTGTACATCGCGGCGCGGTTCGGCCCGGGACCGCGTGACGGCCTCATGACCGGACTTCATCTGCGTACCGGCCGCTCCATCCGGCTGGTGCGGACGCTGATCGAGGTGGCGGTCGTGGCGACCGGCTTCCTGCTCGGCGGTTCCCTCGGCGCGGGCACGGTCGTGTACGCCCTCGCCATCGGCCCGCTCGCCCAGTTCTTCCTGCGCTTCTTCGCGATCGGCGAGAAGCCGGCCGGGGCCGACGAGGCCGGGTCCGGCGAAGGGGACGCCGTCGCAGCCGCGCCGGACAACGGCGACACCGCCGTCACCGCCCGGACACCGGGGCAGGCGATACTTCCGCAGTGACCTCAGTACGCCACCCCTATCTGGACCATCCCGCGACGATCCCCTTCGCCCATCGAGGCGGTGCGGCGGACGGGATCGAGAACACCACGGCCGCGTTCCGCCGGGCCGCCGACGCCGGATACCGCTACTTCGAGACCGATGTGCACACCACGTCGGACGGCCGTCTGGTGGCCTTCCACGACGCCACCCTGGACCGGGTGACGGACGCCCGCGGCCGGATCGCCGAGCTGCCGTGGAGCGAGGTACGGCAGGCCAGGGTGGCCGGCCGGGAGCCGCTGCCGCTGTTCGAGGAACTGCTGGAGACGTTCCCCGGGGCCCGCTGGAACGTCGACATCAAGGCCGGGTCCGCGCTGGCCCCGCTGGTCGAGCTGATCCGCCGCACGGACGCCTGGGACCGGGTGTGCGTCGGCTCGTTCTCGGAGGCCCGGGTGGCCAGGGCCCACCGGCTGGCGGGCCCCCGGCTCGCCACCTCCTACGGCGTCCGGGGCGTGCTGGGCCTGCGGCTGCGCTCGTACGGAATACCGGCGGCGCTACGGGCCGGCGCGGTGTGCGCACAGGTGCCGGAGAGCCAGAACGGCGTCCGGGTGGTCGACCGGCGCTTCATGCGCGAGGCCCACTCGCGCGGGCTCCAGGTGCACGTCTGGACCGTGAACGAACCCGAGCGGATGGCAGCGCTCCTCGACCTCGGTGTGGATGGCATCATGACCGATCACATCGAGACGCTGCGCACGGTGCTGAGCGAGCGGGGGGCCTGGGCCTGACGCCGGCCGTGCGACGTCTTCACGGGGAGAGACGAGGGGGTGCGGGTTGAGCGCCGAGACCGCGGAAACCGCTGAACCGACAGAGCCGGCAGAGCCGACAGCGGATTCCGCCGAGGCCGCGAGCCGCAGACGTGAACAACGCGGCTGGTATTTCTACGACTTCGCCTGCTCCGTCTACTCGACGAGCGTCCTGACAGTATTCATCGGCCCCTATCTCACCTCGATAGCCAAGGCGGCCGCCGACGCCGACGGCTTCGTTCACCCGCTCGGCATTCCGGTCCGCGCCGGGTCGCTGTTCGCCTACGCGGTCTCGGTGTCCGTCGTGGTCGCGGTGATCGTGATGCCGATCGTGGGCGCCGCCGCGGACCGTACGGGGCGCAAGAAGCCGCTGCTCGCGACCGCCGCCTACACGGGGGCCGCCGCGACCACCGGAATGTTCTTCCTGGACGGTCACCGCTTTCTGCTGGGCGCGTTCCTGCTGATCGTGGCGAACGCCGCGATCTCGGTGTCGATGGTGCTCTACAACGCGTATCTTCCGCAGATCGCCGGGCCGGAGGAGCGGGACGCAGTCTCCTCCCGCGGCTGGGCCTTCGGATACACCTCGGGCGCCTTGGTCCTGGTGCTGAACCTGGTCCTGTACACGGGCCACGACTCCTTCGGCCTCTCCGAGTCCGACGCGGTAAGGATCTGTCTCGCGTCGGCCGGCCTCTGGTGGGGCGCCTTCACGATCGTGCCGCTGCGCAGGCTGCGTGACCGGCACGTGGCACCGAGCGGCGAGGGGGCGGTCGGTTCGGGGTGGCGGCAACTGATGGCCACCCTGCGCGACATGCGCCGCCATCCGCTGACGCTCTCCTTCCTGCTGGCGTACCTCGTCTACAACGACGGCGTGCAGACGGTGATCTCCCAGGCCTCGGTGTACGGCTCGGAGGAGCTGGGCCTCGACCAGACGACCCTGATCACGGCGGTGCTGCTGGTTCAGGTGCTCGCGGTGGCCGGGGCCCTGGGGATGGGCCGGCTGGCACGGGAGTACGGCGCGAAGCGCACGATCCTCGGCTCGCTCGTCGTCTGGACGCTGATTCTCGTCGCCGGTTATTTCCTCCCCGCGAAGGCGCCGGTCTTCTTCTATCTACTGGCTTCGGCGATCGGCCTGGTGCTGGGCGGCAGCCAGGCGCTGTCGCGCTCGCTGTTCTCCCATCTGGTGCCGCGCGGCAAGGAGGCCGAGTACTTCTCCGCGTACGAGATGAGCGACCGCGGACTGAGCTGGCTGGGGCCGCTGGTGTTCGGGCTCGCATACCAGCTGACCGGGAGCTACCGGGATGCGATCATGTCGTTGGTGATCTTCTTCGCGGTCGGTTCCGTCCTGCTCGCGAGGGTGCCGGTCCGGCGGGCCGTGGCAGCTGCGGGCAATCCCGTTCCGGAACGGATTTAGACGTTGAAGTGAAAGGCCGGTAGTGTACGCCTTTGGCCTGCCCGGAGGACCGTTACTGCGGGCGGAAGAAGCCGAACCGTTGGGTGACAACTTCCGCCAGATGTGACAAACCGGGCATCGCTGGGTACTTGAAACCCTGGGAAACCTGAAAAAGCAGCGACACGACGGGCGACGCATGACCGGCAACGGGAATCTTTACCGCCGACCGGACGTTGACCGGATGACGACGACAGCGACACCTGTCCTGTGGGCGACAAGCCCGGGAGGCACGATTCATGAGTGAGCGAGCTCTCCGCGGCACGCGACTCGTGGTTACCAGCTACGAGACGGACCGCGGCATCGATCTGGCCCCGCGCCAGGCGGTGGAGTACGCATGCCAGAACGGACATCGATTTGAGATGCCGTTCTCGGTAGAGGCGGAAATTCCGCCGGAGTGGGAGTGCAAGGCGTGTGGCGCCATGGCACTCCTGGTGGACGGGGATGGCCCCGAGGAGAAGAAGGGCAAGCCTGCGCGTACGCACTGGGACATGCTCATGGAGCGGCGCACACGCGAGGAGCTGGAGGAAGTGCTGGCCGAGAGGCTGGCGGTTCTGCGCTCCGGAGCCATGAACATCGCCGTTCATCCGCGGGCGGAACTCGAAGCCATGATCGACCAGGCGACTGTCGATGCCTATGGCGAGTACGAGCAACTGACCGGTCTGTTCACCAAGATTGAGGAA
>NZ_JBEXPH010000340.1:1694-5111 GCF_040611955.1 Streptomyces sp. NPDC006510
GGATCCAGAGCCACTACGTCGGCAAATGTCCGGCGGTGGTCAGCTCATGGGTGGAACGTTGACTATTCGGCACGACAGGTTGTTTTTCACTAGTACTGCTTCGGCGTGGAACGTGGGGGACGGCAGGTCGGGTCGGGCACGTTGTTGGGTATCTGAGGGTACGGCCGTGTTGGTCGCCTTCAGTTGCCGGTCCCAGTGAACCTGTTCTTCGGAGCGGGGTGATGGGTGGCTGGTCGTTGTTTGAGAACTGCACAGTGGACGCGAGCATCTGTGGCCAAGTTTTTAAGGGCGCACGGTGGATGCCTTGGCACCAGGAACCGATGAAGGACGTGGGAGGCCACGATAGGCCCCGGGGAGCTGTCAACCGAGCTTTGATCCGGGGGTGTCCGAATGGGGAAACCCGGCAGTCGTCATGGGCTGTCACCCGCTGCTGAACACATAGGCAGTGTGGAGGGAACGAGGGGAAGTGAAACATCTCAGTACCCTCAGGAAGAGAAAACAACCGTGATTCCGGGAGTAGTGGCGAGCGAAACTGGATGAGGCCAAACCGTATGCGTGTGATACCCGGCAGGGGTTGCGCATGCGGGGTTGTGGGATCTCTCTTCCACGGTCTGCCGGCCGTGGGACGAGTCAGAAACCGTTGATGTAGGCGAAGGACATGCGAAAGGTCCGGCGTAGAGGGTAAGACCCCCGTAGCCGAAACATTAGCGGCTCGTTTGAGAGACACCCAAGTAGCACGGGGCCCGAGAAATCCCGTGTGAATCTGGCGGGACCACCCGCTAAGCCTAAATATTCCCTGGTGACCGATAGCGGATAGTACCGTGAGGGAATGGTGAAAAGTACCGCGGGAGCGGAGTGAAATAGTACCTGAAACCGTGTGCCTACAAGCCGTGGGAGCGTCGCATGCAAGCTTGCTTGTATGTCGTGACTGCGTGCCTTTTGAAGAATGAGCCTGCGAGTTTGCGGTGTGTTGCGAGGTTAACCCGTGTGGGGAAGCCGTAGCGAAAGCGAGTCCGAACAGGGCGGTTGAGTAGCACGCTCAAGACCCGAAGCGGAGTGATCTAGCCATGGGCAGGTTGAAGCGGAGGTAAGACTTCGTGGAGGACCGAACCCACCAGGGTTGAAAACCTGGGGGATGACCTGTGGTTAGGGGTGAAAGGCCAATCAAACTCCGTGATAGCTGGTTCTCCCCGAAATGCATTTAGGTGCAGCGTCGTGTGTTTCTTGCCGGAGGTAGAGCACTGGATAGGCGATGGGCCCTACCGGGTTACTGACCTTAGCCAAACTCCGAATGCCGGTAAGTGAGAGCGCGGCAGTGAGACTGTGGGGGATAAGCTCCATGGTCGAGAGGGAAACAGCCCAGAGCATCGACTAAGGCCCCTAAGCGTACGCTAAGTGGGAAAGGATGTGGAGTCGCAGAGACAACCAGGAGGTTGGCTTAGAAGCAGCCATCCTTGAAAGAGTGCGTAATAGCTCACTGGTCAAGTGATTCCGCGCCGACAATGTAGCGGGGCTCAAGCGTACCGCCGAAGTCGTGTCATTCGTACATGTATCCCCAACGGGAGTACGGATGGGTAGGGGAGCGTCGTGTGCCGGGTGAAGCAGCCGCGGAAGCGAGTTGTGGACGGTTCACGAGTGAGAATGCAGGCATGAGTAGCGATACACACGTGAGAAACGTGTGCGCCGATTGACTAAGGGTTCCTGGGTCAAGCTGATCTGCCCAGGGTAAGTCGGGACCTAAGGCGAGGCCGACAGGCGTAGTCGATGGACAACCGGTTGATATTCCGGTACCCGCTTTGAAACGCCCAATACTGAATCAGGCGATGCTAAGTCCGTGAAGCCGGCCCGATCTCTTCGGAGTTGAGGGTAGTGGTGGAGCCGACGAACCAGACTTGTACTAGGTAAGCGATGGGGTGACGCAGGAAGGTAGTCCAGCCCGGGCGGTGGTTGTCCCGGGGTAAGGGTGTAGGACGCACGGTAGGTAAATCCGTCGTGCATATAGTCTGAGACCTGATGCCGAGCCGATTGTGGTGAAGTGGATGATCCTATGCTGTCGAGAAAAGCCTCTAGCGAGTTTCATGGCGGCCCGTACCCTAAACCGACTCAGGTGGTCAGGTAGAGAATACCGAGGCGTTCGGGTGAACTATGGTTAAGGAACTCGGCAAAATGCCCCCGTAACTTCGGGAGAAGGGGGGCCATTCCTGGTGATTGGATTTACTTCATGAGCTGGGGGTGGCCGCAGAGACCAGCGAGAAGCGACTGTTTACTAAAAACACAGGTCCGTGCGAAGCCGTAAGGCGATGTATACGGACTGACGCCTGCCCGGTGCTGGAACGTTAAGGGGACCGGTTAGCTGACTTTCGGGTCGGCGAAGCTGAGAACTTAAGCGCCAGTAAACGGCGGTGGTAACTATAACCATCCTAAGGTAGCGAAATTCCTTGTCGGGTAAGTTCCGACCTGCACGAATGGCGTAACGACTTCTCGACTGTCTCAACCATAGGCCCGGTGAAATTGCACTACGAGTAAAGATGCTCGTTTCGCGCAGCAGGACGGAAAGACCCCGGGACCTTTACTACAGTTTGATATTGGTGTTCGGTTCGGCTTGTGTAGGATAGGTGGGAGACTTTGAAGCGGCCACGCCAGTGGTTGTGGAGTCGTCGTTGAAATACCACTCTGGTCGTGCTGGATGTCTAACCTGGGTCCGTGATCCGGATCAGGGACAGTGTCTGATGGGTAGTTTAACTGGGGCGGTTGCCTCCTAAAGAGTAACGGAGGCGCCCAAAGGTTCCCTCAGCCTGGTTGGCAATCAGGTGTTGAGTGTAAGTGCACAAGGGAGCTTGACTGTGAGACCGACGGGTCGAGCAGGGACGAAAGTCGGGACTAGTGATCCGGCAGTGGCTTGTGGAAGCGCTGTCGCTCAACGGATAAAAGGTACCCCGGGGATAACAGGCTGATCTTCCCCAAGAGTCCATATCGACGGGATGGTTTGGCACCTCGATGTCGGCTCGTCGCATCCTGGGGCTGGAGTCGGTCCCAAGGGTTGGGCTGTTCGCCCATTAAAGCGGTACGCGAGCTGGGTTTAGAACGTCGTGAGACAGTTCGGTCCCTATCCGCTGTGCGCGTAGGAATATTGAGAAGGGCTGTCCCTAGTACGAGAGGACCGGGACGGACGAACCTCTGGTGTGCCAGTTGTTCTGCCAAGGGCATGGCTGGTTGGCTACGTTCGGAAAGGATAACCGCTGAAAGCATCTAAGCGGGAAGCCTGCTTCGAGATGAGTATTCCCACCAACTTGATTGGTTAAGGCTCCCAGTAGACGACTGGGTTGATAGGCCAGATGTGGAAGCCCGGTAACGGGTGGAGCTGACTGGTACTAATAGGCCGAGGGCTTGTCCTCAGTTGCTCGCGTCCACTGTGTT
>NZ_JBEXPH010000341.1:0-5019 GCF_040611955.1 Streptomyces sp. NPDC006510
CCGCCGGAGCGGTGAACGTTCCCGGTCACCGCTCCGGCGGCCCCGGCCGCGCTGACGCGAGTGGTACCAGCAGGTACGCTCAACGCGATATGAGCAGCGAGAACCTCCCCCAGAGCCCGGAGCAGCAGCTCCGCAAGCCGCGCGTGGCCGTCGTGTTCGGCGGCCGCAGCTCCGAACACGGCATCTCGGTCGTCACGGCCGGCGCCGTCCTGAACGCCATCGACCGGACCAAGTACGACGTCCTGCCGATCGGCATCACGACGGACGGCCGCTGGGCGCTCACCGCCGACGAACCCGAACGCATGGCCATCACGGACAGCAAGATGCCGGAAGTGGCTCAGCTGGCCGAGTCCGCCGAGGGCGCCGTGGTGCTCTCCGTCGACCCCGGCAGCCGCGAAGTGGTGTACAGCGAGCCCGGCTCGGTCCCCAAGGCGCTCGGCGAGGTCGACGTCGTCTTCCCCGTGCTGCACGGCCCGTACGGCGAGGACGGCACCCTCCAGGGGCTCCTGGAGCTCTCCGGTGTGCCCTATGTCGGCGCCGGGGTGCTCGCCTCGGCGGTCGGCCAGGACAAGGAGTACATGAAGCGGATCTTCATCTCCTTCGGCCTCCCGGTCGGCCCGTACCTCGTGGTGCGCCCCCGGGAATGGGACAACGATCCCTCCGGCGCCCGCAAGCGCATCGTGGATTTCGCCGGTGAGCACGGCTGGCCGCTCTTCATCAAGCCCGCCCGCGCGGGCTCGTCCATCGGCATCACCAAGGTCGACGACCTGTCCGGGCTCGACGAGGCGATCGAGGAGGCCCGCCGCCACGACCCCAAGTTCCTGGTCGAGTCGCTGCTGCGGGGCCGCGAGATCGAGTGCGGGGTGCTGGAGTTCGAGGACGGGCCGCGCGCCAGCGTGCCCGCCGAGATCCCGCCGGTGACCTCGCACGACTTCTACGACTTCGAGGCCAAGTACATCGACTCGGCCTCCGGGATCGTGCCTGCCCCGCTCACCGAGGAGCAGACGGCCGAGGTCCAGCGGCTCGCGGTCGAGGCCTTCGAGGCCACGTCCTGCGAGGGCCTGGTCCGCGCCGACTTCTTCCTCACCGAGGACGGCACCTTCGTGATCAACGAGATCAACACCCTGCCGGGCTTCACGCCGATCTCCATGTACCCGCGGATGTGGCAGGAGAGCGGTGTCAGCTACCAGGAGCTGGTGGACCGGCTGATCCAGGCCGCGTTGAGCCGCCCGACCGGCCTGCGCTGAGCCGGGTCCCGCGCCGTACGGCGTGCGCCCCCGGGCGGGAGCGCACGCCCTACAGTCCGGGAACCGTCTTCCGGACGGCCGGGCCGAACGCGGCCAACGGGCTCGCGTCATGCGCGTACGCCTCGGACAGGGTCACCTCGACGTACGCCTTGCGGTAGGTCGTCGTGAAACGCGGACCGGCGTCATCGGGCTGCTCCAGCAGCCAGTTGACGCCGTCCGCTTCGGTCCCCTTCGCCATGGGGTCGTCCATCTTCACGGGCCGGGGGACACCGCAGCGCAGTACGATCTCTCCGTCCCCCCACTCGGCGGTCAGTTCGGACTTCGGCCCGGCGTCACCGCGGTCGAGTCCGGCAACGGTTCTCGGCAGCTCCCTGTGCAGCGCACGGCAGTAGGCTGCGGCTTCCGGGGACGGGGTGGGAACCGTGATCGACACCGCGGCGTCCGTCGAGGAACAGCCCGCCGCGGCCAGTAGCAGCGCGGCGACGGACGGGCCGAGGAACAAGGGGTGGCAGAGCCGACGCGATGATGTCACCGGCCCAGCGTAGACGGGGACTACAGATGAACGACCGGGCAGGTCAGGGTTCGGGTGATGCCTTCCACTTGCTGGACCTTGGCGACCACCATGCGGCCGAGTTCATCGACCGTGTCGGCCTGTGCGCGCACGATCACGTCGTAGGGGCCGGTGACGTCCTCTGCCTGGATCACTCCCGGAACTCTGGCGATGGTCTCGGCGACGGTCGACGCCTTGCCCACCTCGGTCTGAATAAGGATGTACGCCTGTACCACGGAACCTCCAGGACGGCCACGAGGATCATGTGGGGGAGAAAGGGACGCCACGGTATCGCGTTGCCGCGTGCCGCGGGGAGACCTGTGGGCCGTTGACGCCCACAGCGTGGCGTACGCAAGACACAAGTTGACGTATCTCTTGACAGTACCGACAGCAGTGACGGCCCGCGACCGCAAGCGCAGCGGTCCGGAAGGGGGACGGCATGGCGGTGACGAGCGGTGCAGACTGCTCCCTGCGGCGGCGGCCGGTCCACGGTCCGGACCCCCGGCCGCCGAAGCAGCCCGGACGACCGTCCGGCGCGATAGATGAGAGGTGAGACTCGGTGAAGGGAACCGTGGGCGAGTTGGGGGAGTTCGGGCTCATCAGGGAGCTCACTTCCCGGCTCACCACCACTCCGGCGGTACGGCTCGGCCCCGGCGACGACGCCGCGGTCGTGACCGCTCCCGACCGCAGGGTCGTGGCCAGTACGGACATCCTGTTGGAGGGACGGCACTTCCGCCGCGACTGGTCGACGGCGTACGACGTCGGCCGCAAGGCCGCCGCCCAGAACCTCGCCGACATCGCCGCCATGGGCGCGGTGCCCACCGCGCTGCTGCTCGGCCTGGTCGTTCCCGGCGAACTCCCGGTCACCTGGGCCGGCGAGCTGATGGACGGCATCCGTGACGAGTGCCAGGTCGCGGGCGCGGCCGTGGTCGGCGGAGACGTGGTGCGCGGCGAGACGATCACCGTCTCGATCACCGCGCTGGGCGATCTGCGCAACCACGAGCCGGTCACCCGCTCCGGCGCCCAGCCCGGCGACGTCGTCGCCGTCACCGGCTGGCTCGGCTGGTCCGCCGCCGGGTACGCGGTGCTCTCCCGCGGCTTCCGTTCGCCGCGCGCCTTCGTCGAGGCCCACCGGCGCCCCGAACCGCCGTACCACGCGGGCCCCGCGGCCGCCGGACTCGGCGCCACCGCGATGACGGACGTGAGCGACGGGCTCGTCGCCGACCTCGGGCACATCGCCGAGGCCAGCAAGGTCCGGATCGATCTGCGCTCCGGACTCATCGACATCCCCTCGCAGATGTCCGACATCGGGCAGGCGGTCGGCGTCGACCCGCTCCAGTGGGTGCTGACCGGGGGCGAGGACCACGCGATCGTCGCCACCTTCCCGCCGGACGTGAAGCTGCCCGCCCGCTGGAAGGTGATCGGCGAGGTCCTCAACCCCTCCGCGCTGCCGCAGGTGACGGTCGACGGGGCGCCGTGGACCAGCAAGGGCGGCTGGGACCACTTCGGGGACATCGAGGACGCGCAGTAGATTTCGGCGTATGCCCATATCTGCTGCTGTACCCGCCCGTGTGCTCACCGTCGCCGGATCCGACTCCGGCGGCGGTGCGGGCATCCAGGCCGACCTGAAGACGATGCTGGCGCACGGCGTCCACGGGATGAGCGTGCTGACCGCCGTCACCGCCCAGAACTCGCTGGGCGTGCAGGGCGCCTGGGAACTTCCCGCCGAGGCCGTACGCGCCCAGTACCGCAGCGTGGTGGACGACATCGGGGTGCAGGCGGTCAAGACCGGGATGCTGTCGTCGGCCGCCCTCGTGGAGACCGTGGCCGAACTCCTCGCCGGCACCGGCGCCCCGGCCGTCGTCGACCCGGTCGGCGTCTCCAAGCACGGCGATCCGCTGCTCGCCGCCGAGGCGCTCGACTCCGTACGGACGAAACTGCTGCCCGCCGCCACGGTCGCCACCCCGAACCTGGACGAGGTGGCCCAGCTCACCGGCGTCCACGTCGAGGACGAGACCGGGATGCGGCGGGCCGCCGCCGCGCTGCTGGAGTTCGGGCCGCGCTGGGTCGTCGTCAAGGGCGGTCATCTGCCGGGCGACCCCGTCGACCTGCTGACGAACGGCGCCGAGGAGCACTGGCTGCGCGCCCACCGGCACGACAACCGCCACACCCACGGCACCGGTTGCACACTCGCCTCGGCCATCGCCTGCCGGCTGGCCCTGGGACAGGACGTGCCCACGGCGGTACGGGACGCGAAGGAGTACGTCACCGGGGCGATCGCGGCGGGCTTCCCGCTGGGCGCCGGGACCGGTCCGGTCGACCACGGCTGGCGGACCCGCACCCGGTGAGCGCGCCCGGCGCACAGCAAAAAGCCGGTCCACCGAGGTGGACCGGCTTTTTGGGCAACCGGAAGGCTGCGCTACGACGGGAACGTCAGCGCGCGACCTTGCCGGCCTTGATGCACGAGGTGCAGACGTTGAGCCGCTTCGGCGTCCGACCGACCACGGCACGCACGCGCTGGATGTTGGGATTCCAGCGACGGGACGTACGGCGGTGCGAGTGCGAAATGTTGTTGCCGAAGCCCGGCCCCTTGCCGCAGACGTCGCAGTTGGCAGCCACGGGTCACTCCAAAGACTTCAGATGCACTTACAGTGAAATCCGGCGCGCCGGATTCATTTGACTGAAGTGGCGGTGCCGGAGGGATGTCCCGACTCTCATCGGGCAACCGAAGCAGCATACAACGGCTGCGTCGGTAGAACGAAACTACCATGGCTTTCACCGACCCCGTCCCGCCCCCTGTCCCCGCCGGACCCGGTGCGCGGGGACTACTCTGCGATGCAGCCGGCCGCCCACGGCCGAATCCGAGGAGGGCCGACAGGTGCCGCAGACCGCCGACGACATGGACGCCGTCGCGGTGCGTACCTGGTGCTCCCTGGCCCTGGACGCGCTGGGCCGGGAGCGCGAGGCGATCGACGCGATCAATGTGTACCCGGTCGCCGACGGGGACACCGGGACGAACCTCTATCTGACCGTGGAGTCCGCGACCCAGGCCGTCGAAGCGGTCTTCGCCGCCCACGAGACCGGCGGGACCGTGCCCGCCGCGGCCGACGCGGTACGGGCCATGGCGCACGGAGCCCTGATCGGTGCCCGCGGGAACTCCGGCACGATTTTGGCCCAACTACTGCGCGGGATGGCGGGGGTGCTGGCCGTCGGCCATGACGC
>NZ_JBEXPH010000342.1:0-4994 GCF_040611955.1 Streptomyces sp. NPDC006510
TTGCGCTGGATCGGGGCGGTCGCCTTCACATCCGGCACGGTCGCGTCGGTGGTGTGCACGTCGGTGATCAGATTCGGCATCACCTCTGTCCCCGCGTCGGTGTCGGTGTCGGTGTCGGCGTCGGGGAGAGTGGAGCAGGTTTCCGTGAGGTGGATCTTGTAGCCCATCCAGAACAGGTCATCGCCCTTGGCCGCCCAGCGTGCGTCGGAGTCGTAGGGGGAGGCCAGGCGGAGTTGACCGGGCGGAACGCCATCGTCGGCGTCCCGCTTCTTGATCACCTGCCGTCCCCGGCTGTCGCTGCGGATGATGCAGGTCTGCACGAGTACCTGCCGCAGCAGGTGCACGGCCTCGATCTGACGGATCCATACCGGGGCGTCATCGGCCCAGGCGGCCCGGCACAAGGCAAGGGCGTCCTGGCCGAAGACCTGGGCGAGGCGGTCGCGTTTCGTCTGCGAGGGCGGCATGCGCCAGCCGTCGACCCGCGGCCCGTACCGCTGGGCGAACTCCGTCACGTCGATCTGCCCGGCCAGCCAGAGGGGGGCCGCGACCGCGAGGGCCTCCAGAGCAGCGCGCACGCTCTCGCCGGCCAGCTCCAGGCGGTTCAAGTCCCGCACCGCGCTGATCACATGGGTGGAGTCGGTGCGCTGCTTGCCCCCGGCCGCCACCAGACCGGCGTCCTTGCAGTGCTCAAGGAGCCGGTCGAAGACCACCCGCTCCATGCCGTTGTCCGCGAGCCGGGCCCTGAACTTGCTGAGCACACTGGCATCGAAGCCGGTGTCGGTGAGCTCCGCCCCGAGCGCGTACTTCCAGTCGATGGCCCGCACCGCCATCGCCGCGGCCTGCCGATCGGTGAGGTCCTCGGCGAACTGCAACACCGTCACCAGCGACAACACCCCAGGTGACAGTCCCGGCGCCCCGCGCACCCCGAACGCCTCGGCGAACGGCTCATCGACGAAGACCTCCGCGAGGTGGTCCCGCACCCGCATCGCCAGGCTCCCCCGCGGGAACGCCGCCCGCGCCACCACCACGGTCTGCTCCGGGATCTCCGGCAGTCCCACCGGCCGCATCGACATCCGTACCGCCTCCACGGCCGCACGACGGAAAAGCGACCTCGCGAACGATCATCGCGGACCCGCCCTCACCCCCGCAGTGAATTGGGCAGCAGAGTCGAGAGATCGACCAAAGCGCCGCCACCGCCCACGCAGCCCTCCTTCTCGCACAGCGCATCGGAGCTTCCCGTTGCACCCGGCAGATCACCACCCTCATGCCCCGATACGAGCCACACCAGAATGTGCAGGACGTCCAGCAGCTCCTGCACACGCTTCGGACGGCAGCCTGAACTCGCCACAGGCCAACGCGGTCAGCTGAGTCCACAGGCACCTTCCAGCCAGAATCGGGCCAAGAGCCCCAACGGGCCGGGCGGACGCTTCCTGCTGGCACCCGAGGAGGCCCGTGCCCTGCGCGGTGCATGGCACGGACCAGGCGAGAAAGTTCTCGGCCCGCGCTCCCAGCCAACTGAAAGCGGACACGGGGCGGTGGTGGACGGGCCCGGGAAGCGGGAGGCCAACCAAGCTGAGGGCGTGGCGGTGGCTGGTGATGATGAGGTCGTCGGCCTCTGCAGTGGCGACGGCCGAGGCTTCGAAGGAGCAGGGGATGCGGCCAGATCCGCCAGCTGGCTCACAGCCCGATGGCGGACTTCGGCCCCATATACGCCCCGGCTCCGGGAAATCCGTTCTGGCACAACTCTACGAACTGGTTACTGAATCCGAGGGCTGGCAGGTTCTCCAGCGCAACGAACTCCACACCTCGGATCGGCCGTGTGTCCACGCCCTCCTCAACGGATCCGATCTCCCCGCCCACGAGGCGGACCTCGAACGTGATGTGCAGGACACCAGCATCAGTGTTGTCACACACGTACAGAAGCCGGCCTACTTCCACGTCGGCGCCGGTCTCCTCACGCATTTCCCTGACCAGTGCCTGTTCCAGCGTTTCACCGTCCTCGGCTTTACCCCCGGGCAAGGACCAGTCTCTGGGCCCTTCGGTGTCCTGGTCCAGCACCAGAAGCCTGCCATGCTGCATGACGATGCCGGTCACGCGTGTATCCATCCGCCGACGATATCGGACAGTCGTCCACAGAGCGGACGCCCCTGGCGCAACCACCACCGATCCGAACAACGCTCCAGACGGTCACCCATCCGTGCCGACGGCGACGATGGCTCGTCTGAGAGGCTGGTGCATCTGGTCGGTGTCTGCCGTCCTGCACGGTATCCACCTCGCACGCACCGGACTCCTCACCCGGGACATCCAGACCCTCGCAGCGAGCCCCGGCTCCTCCGATCCGCCGGTCGAAGCGATGTCCTGGACACCGCGGATCGGGCACTATCAGATACATGACACACGCCACCGGTCCAGGTCTCCAGTCCGCGTGGATGATGACTCCCGCTCCGTACGACGACCCGGAAGTCCAACAGCTCCTGTTGGGCCTGTACGACGAACAGTGCTCGTTGTACGGCTTCGCTGACGACCCCGCCGACACACCTGTCTCACAGTTCGCGCCCCCGCGCGGGTTGTTCCTGCTAGTACAAGACGAACAAGGGAACGCGCTCGGTTGCGGCGGATGGTGGTTCCTGGATACCCGGACCGCAGAGATCAAACGGATGTACGTCCGCCCCGAAGCCCGAGCCCAGTCCTTGGGGAGGGAGATCCTGCTGCGCCTGGAAGCCGACGCGAAACTCAGGGGTGCCACGCGGACGCAACTGGAGACTGGCGTCGCCAACACCGCGGCCCTTGCGCTTTACCGCGCTCAGGGATATACGCCGATCACCTCGTACCGGCCCGACAGGAATCCCGACGTCAACCGAGCACTTCGCAAAGATCTGTGACGTGCTGCTGTGTTGGCCGGGCCGGCTCTGGCCGTCTCGCCCTACCAGGGCGGCCTGGGCAGGGCCGCCGGGTAGCCCCTACCACGGGGTCGCGACGCCAACACCGTCTCGGCGTCGCGATCCCCAGTTCCGTCAGGCCGCGTTCACCAACTGCCTGAGCGCGATGTTGAGCCAGAGCACGGCTGCGGGCCCGCTACAGCGCAGCGGCAGACGAGCGGATCGACAAGGCGCGTGCCGCCGCTCTCGATCAATGTCCTAGCCGCAGCCTTGATTCCCTCGGCCGTGGCGGGCGATCCTCTCCTGGCCATGTTGAGCATGGGTGCCATTGCGGCCCCAGAAGCAACGCCTTCTGCTGCTTCCCTGTCGGCAGGTGGTCCTGCTGCTGAAGGTGGCCAACTCCCAGGCATCCGGCCCCGACATGGTGGGGTCTCAGCGCTGGTGCGCGGAATCCCCGCGGGCTCTTGGAGCAGAAATCACCCGAGTTCGCCGCAGCGGTGTGAGTCCGGTAAATCCGTCCTGGCTTGGCCGGCTCCCTGGCCCGGCGAACACCGCCGGGCGTTCCCGCGGGGTGTGTGCTCCGTCATGACGGGCTGTCCAGGAGCGAGGCCGCGCCCGCGTCGAGGAGTTCCTGTCCCGCGTGTTGTCCGGTGAGGGGCGCTTCGGTGGCGGGGCCGGAGGCGGTCGTGCGGATTGGGGCGCCACCGGCCGGGTCGAGGACCACAGCGTGCACCGTCACCGTCTCGGCCGCCGGGTCGTGGACGGCGTGGACAGATGCGGCGGTCAGGCAGCCGCCGCGCAGGGTGGCGAGGGCGGCGCGCTCGGCGTCCAGCATGATGCGGGTCGGACCGTGGGTGACAGGGGCCAGCAGATGCCCCGTGACCGGGTCGTCGGCGCGGTGCTCGATGACGACGATTCCCGCCCCCGATGCGGGCAGCCAATGGGCCGGATCGAGGATCTGCGAGGCACGCGCGGCAAGCCCCAGCTGGCGCAGGCCGGCCAGCGCGGCAATCATGACGTCCACACCGAGGGTTCCGGTATCGAGGCCGGACAGACGGGTGTCGGCGTTGCCTCTGATCGGAACCGGCACCAGCTCGGGGTAGAGGGCGCGCAGGAGGGCTGCCCGGCGGGGTGCGCTGGTGCCGACCCTGGTGCCGGGCGGAAGGTCGGCGAGTGTGACCGGCGGGTGCCCGGCGGACAGGACGAGGGCATCGCGGGCGTCCTCGCGGGGAAGGACCGCTCCGACGGTGATGCCAGGGGCGCGGTCGTGCGGGCCGGGCAGGTCCTTGGAGCAGGCGATGGCCGCCTCGATCCGGCCGTCGAGAAGGCGGGTGTCGGCGGACCGGGTGAAGGCGCCCTTCCCGCCGATCTGGGAGAGCGGGCCTCGGTGCCGGTCGCCCTCGGACGTGATCGTGACGATGTCCAGAGGGGTCTTGGGGTAGCGGTCGCGGAAGAGGCCGGCGAACCGGCCGGTCTGCTCCATGGCCATGGGGCTGGGCCGGGTTCCCAGCCGCAAGGGCCGGGTGGTGACGGTGCTGGTCATGTGATGGTGGTCCGGCTTCCGAAGGGGTGGGCGGTGGGCCAGCTGGTGGTCCGCAGGGCGAGGCGGTGTGCACCGGTGCCGATCCGGCGCAGCGCGGTGAACATCTCGGCCGCGTATGCGGGGTTGAGGACGGGCATGGGCATGATGGCCGGGCCGCTGCGTGCCGGGCCGGGCCGGTGACCAGCTCTGTGGCAGGGTCCGCCAGGGCGGCAGGTCCTGGTAGTCATGCGAGTGGGGCGTTCGCTGCGAGCGCGGTCCGCATTGCAATGGCGGCACCCTCCGGGGCGGCGACAGCCGCGCGCCGGGTCTCGCTTCGCGCACCCGCGGGTCGGCCATCAGGATGATGCTCAACTGGTTCCCCACTCCCAGGAATCGATGTACACGGCAACGCCGGTCCGGCGCGCCTCCTCCACGGCGATCAGACGGGCGAAGTCTCCAGGCGGCATGAGTTCTTTCCACCCGGACAGCGGCAGGGCACATGAACGGGCTGTCCGCCGAGTTGCTGGACGAGCTGGCCGCGCTCGCGGCGGAGCGGACCGCGGAGGGTGGGCTGCGGCTGATGGGTGAGGACG
>NZ_JBEXPH010000343.1:0-4943 GCF_040611955.1 Streptomyces sp. NPDC006510
CGCGGGTGCCGGTGCGCTTCTCGGCGGGTACGGGGCGCTGCACCACGCGCTGGCCGCACTGGCCGCACTCGGGGTCGCCCAGCTCCTGCTGCGGCACTGCGTGCGGCGCTTCGGCGGGGTGACCGGCGATGTCTTCGGCGCGCTGGCGGAGACGGCGGCGACGGCGGCCCTGGTGGTCCTGACGTTCGGTTAGGCCGTGTCCGCGAAGTCCCGGGACAACACGCCTAGGGCCTTGCGGCGCCGGCCTCCGGGCACTCCTGGCGCCACACGCCCAGTTCGTACTTCTTCAGCAGCGAGCTGAGCCCCAGCCGCCGCGACTGTGCGCAGAACCGGGCGACGGGCAGCTCGTACTCGACGTGGAAGACGGCCTTGCCCGCCTTCACGAACGGGGTGAGCTCCTCGCACTCCTCGTACTGCGCGCACTGCTCGTTGACCGCGAAGTCGAAGTCCGGCTCCAGCTCCGGGATCTGCCCGAGGTCGTTCTTCAGGCCGACGGCGAGCCCGTGGCGGTGGGCGATCCGGGCGATGAGCCGGTTGTAGCGCAACTGGTCGGCGGCGGTCAGAGGGAAGCCGGTGCGGTTGCGGTAGCCGTCCATGTTGTCGGGCTCCACCGCGTCGAAGCCCTTCTCGGCGCACATCTCGATCCGCCGCTCCATCAGCGGCTCCAGGATGTCCGTGCGGCGGATGTCGAGCCAGTACTCCCCCTCCCAGCCGTTGCCCTTCCCCCGTACCGACGCGGGGAACTTCCCGGCGTCCGGACGGAAGTCCTCCCAGGCGCCGGTGGAGAGGTAGCAGATCACCTTGCGGCCCCGGCGATGCAGATCACCGACCGCCGAGGCCTTGTGGTCGAAGCCGTCGATGTCGTACACCGGGACGTCCACCGTCGGGTCCAGCCGGCCGGAGAGCTGCCACTGCCAGCCGATGCCCGGCTCCGGCCGCCAGTGGCCGTGACTCTTCCGGGAGGGTTCCGGCGCCGATGTGCAGCCGGAAAGCAGGGCCAGCAGAATCAGCCCTGCCGTCACGCGTGCAGCCCCACGGGCGCGCATGGTTCTCCCCCCGTAGGTCCGGCACCGTCAACGACCCTACGTCCACGGCCGGTTCCGAGAGCACGGACCCCGGCTCGGATGCCCGGGACCGGAGCCGGAGGGTCCACAACGCGCCACCGACGGCCCGCCGCCGTGATAACGCAGCAACGGCGCGCGTAGGCTCGTTCCCGGCACATTGCGGCGGCGTCTACGATGCGCCGGGCACGGTCGGCCCACCCCTCGACCGACAACGAACTCAACGGAAGCGAGATTTCACCACCGTGACTGCTCTCACTCTCAGCACTGCCGGTGCGGCGACGCTGCGCGCCGACGCACTCGTCGTCGGCGTCGCCAAGGGCGCTGGGTCCAAGTCTGGGGACCTGGTCCTCGCACCGGGCGCCGAGGCCGTGGACAAGGCGTTCGACGGAAAGCTCGCCACCGTCCTGGAGGCCCTGGGCGCCGCAGGTGCCGAGGGCGAGGTGACCAAGCTTCCCGCACCCGACGGCCTCAAGGTCCCGGTCGTCATCGCGGTCGGACTCGGCTCCGTCCCGAAGAAGGACGAGGCGTACGGCACCGAGGCGCTGCGCCGCGCCGCCGGTTCGGCCGCCCGTGCCCTGACCGGCTCGAAGAAGGCCGGCTTCGCGCTGCCCGTCGCCTCCGTCGAGGACGCAGAGGCGATCGCCGAGGGCGCGCTCCTGGGCGCGTACGCCTTCACCGCGTACCAGGGCGGCGAGAACAAGCTCGCCCCCAAGGGCAAGAAGAACGGCAACGCCGCGAAGCTGCCGCTCGGCGAGGTCGCCCTGCTCGGCGCCAAGCCGCGCGACAAGGCGTTCAAGGCGGCCGCCGAGCGCGCCGTCGCGCTGGCCGAGGAGATCAACCGCGCCCGCGACCTGATCAACACCCCGCCGAACGACCTGTACCCCGAGTCCTTCGCCGCCGTGGCCACCGCCGCGGGCAAGGAGCACGGCATCAAGGTGCAGGTCCTCGACGAGAAGGCGCTCGTCAAGGGCGGCTTCGGCGGTCTGCTGGGCGTCGGCCAGGGCTCGGCCCACGGCCCGCGCCTGGTGAAGCTCGCCTACACGCACCCGAAGGCGGAGAAGACCCTGGCCCTGGTCGGCAAGGGCATCACCTACGACTCGGGCGGCATCTCGCTGAAGCCGGCCGGCCACAACGAGACGATGAAGTGCGACATGAGCGGCGCCGCCGCCGTGTTCGCGGCCGTCGTCGCGGCCGCCCGCCTCGGCCTCCAGGTCAACGTGACCGGTTGGCTGGCGCTCGCCGAGAACATGCCGTCGGGCAACGCCACCCGCCCCGGTGACGTGCTGCGCATGTACAGCGGCAAGACCGTCGAGGTCCTCAACACGGACGCCGAGGGCCGGCTCGTCCTCGCCGACGCGCTGACCCGCGCCTCCGAGGAGAACCCGGACGCGATCGTCGACGTGGCGACCCTGACCGGCGCGATGGTGCTGGCGCTGGGCAACCGCACCTTCGGCATCATGGCGAACGACGACGCCTTCCGTACCTCCATCCACGAGATCGCCGAGGAGGTCGGCGAGGCCTCCTGGCCGATGCCGCTCCCCTCCGACCTGCGCAAGGGCATGGACTCCCCGACCGCCGACATCGCCAACATGGGCGAGCGGATGGGCGGCGGCCTGGTGGCCGGTCTGTTCCTGCAGGAGTTCGTGGGCGAGGGCATCGCCTGGGCGCACCTGGACATCGCCGGTCCGGCCTTCCACGAGGGCGCGCCGTACGGCTACACACCGAAGGGCGGCACGGGCTCCGCGGTCCGTACGCTCGTCAGGCTGGCCGAGCGCACCGCCGCCGGGGACCTCGGCTGAGGCCGAAGCTGTGACGTACGGCCCCGGGCATAGGCCCGGGGCCGTACGTGTTGCCCCGATGGCATCGCCGCACGGATCCGGCGGGTTTCGCTCTCGACGAAATCAGCAGGGGTCTACGCGGCGGTAACCCCCTGGGACGGATGATCATCCGTCCCAGACCCGGGCCCCGCGTCCCGCCCACCGTCAACAAGTGCGAAGATGGGTTCTCGGCAGGACAGGGCCCCCACCACAGGGCCGAACAAAAAAAGCGGCCGAACACCAGCCGACCGGCCGGTCTTCCCCCAGCGACGGGGCCCGGCGTACGGCGCACATGCATGGAGGACGTGACGTGGCGAACGACGCCAGCACCGTTTTCGACCTAGTGATCCTCGGCGGTGGTAGCGGCGGTTACGCCGCGGCCCTGCGCGGAGCGCAGCTGGGCCTGGACGTCGCTCTGATCGAGAAGGGCAAGGTCGGCGGCACCTGCCTGCACAACGGCTGCATCCCCACGAAGGCCCTGCTGCACGCCGGCGAGATCGCCGACCAGGCGCGCGAGGCCGACCAGTTCGGTGTCAAGGCCACCTTCGAGGGCATCGACATCGACGCCGTCCACAAGTACAAGGACGACGTGATCTCGGGCCTGTACAAGGGTCTGCAGGGTCTCATCGCCTCGCGCAAGGTCACCTACATCGAGGGTGAGGGACGGCTCTCCTCCCCCACCTCGGTGGATGTGAACGGCCAGCGCGTCCAGGGCCGCCACGTGCTGCTCGCGACCGGCTCCGTGCCGAAGTCGCTGCCGGGCCTGGAGATCGACGGCAACCGCATCATCTCGTCGGACCACGCGCTGAAGCTGGACCGCGTCCCGAAGTCCGCGATCGTGCTGGGCGGCGGCGTCATCGGCGTCGAGTTCGCCTCGGCGTGGACGTCCTTCGGCACCGACGTGACGATCATCGAGGGCCTGAAGCACCTCGTCCCGGTCGAGGACGAGAACAGCTCGAAGCTTCTTGAGCGCGCCTTCCGCAAGCGCGGCATCAAGTTCAACCTCGGCACGTTCTTCCAGAGCGCCGAGTACACGCAGGACGGCGTCCGCGTGACCCTCGCCGACGGCAAGACCTTCGAGGCCGAGGTGCTGCTGGTCGCCATCGGCCGCGGCCCGGTCTCGCAGGGCCTGGGCTACGAGGAGGCCGGCGTCGCGATGGACCGCGGTTACGTCCTCGTCGACGAGTACATGCAGACCAACGTGCCGACCGTCTCGGCCGTGGGTGACCTGGCCCCGACGCTCCAGCTCGCGCACGTCGGCTTCGCCGAGGGCATCCTGGTGGCGGAGCGCCTGGCCGGTCTGAAGACCGTTCCGATCGACTACGACGGTGTCCCGCGGGTGACGTACTGCCACCCCGAGGTCGCCTCCGTGGGCATCACCGAGGCCAAGGCCAAGGAGCTCTACGGCGCGGACAAGGTCGTCGCTCTGAAGTACAACCTCGCGGGCAACGGCAAGAGCAAGATCCTCAAGACCGCGGGCGAGATCAAGCTCGTCCAGGTCAAGGACGGTGCAGTGGTCGGCGTCCACATGGTCGGTGACCGTATGGGCGAGCAGGTCGGCGAAGCCCAGCTGATCTACAACTGGGAGGCGCTGCCTGCCGAGGTCGCGCAGCTCATCCACGCCCACCCGACGCAGAACGAGGCGATGGGCGAGGCCCACCTGGCCCTCGCCGGCAAGCCCCTGCACTCCCACGACTGATCCAGTCGACCGGGCGCGACGACCGACCTACTTCCGCACTTTCGTAAGGAGCAACTGAAACCATGTCGGTTTCCGTAACCCTTCCGGCGCTCGGCGAGAGCGTCACCGAGGGAACTGTCACCCGCTGGCTGAAGGCCGAGGGCGAGCGCGTCGAGGCCGACGAGCCGTTGCTCGAGGTTTCGACCGACAAGGTCGACACCGAGATCCCGGCCCCCGCGGCCGGCATCCTGGCCGCCATCAAGGTCGCCGAGGACGAGACCGTCGAGGTCGGCGTCGAGCTGGCCGTCATCGACGACGGCACGGGTGCACCCGCGGCCGCCGCGGCTCCGGCCGCCGAGCCCGCGGCCGCCCCGGCCCCGGCCC
>NZ_JBEXPH010000344.1:0-4938 GCF_040611955.1 Streptomyces sp. NPDC006510
GGTCGTTCGGCGGCTGGACCTGGTCCGGCGGCTTCGGTGAGGCGGCGAAGAACCCGGCCGCGTTCGCCGAGTCCTGCTACAATCTGGTGGAGGACCCGCGCTGGGCCGATGTCTTCGACGGCATCGACATCGACTGGGAGTACCCCAATGCCTGCGGTCTGACCTGCGACACCAGCGGACGCGAGGCCTACGGCAACCTGCTGGGGGCACTGCGCGCCAAGTTCGGGACGGACAACCTGGTCACCTCGGCGATCTCCGCCGACGGCTCCGACGGCGGCAAGCTCGACGCGGTCGACTACGGCGGCGCGGCGAAGTACGTCGACTGGTACAACCCGATGACTTACGACTTCTTCGGTGCCTGGGACGCGAAGGGGCCGACCGCCCCGCACTCCCCGCTGACCTCCTACGAGGGCATCCCGAAGGACGGCTTCAACAGCGCGGCCGCCGTCGACAAGCTGAAGGCCCAGGGCGTCCCCGCGTCCAAGCTCCTGCTCGGTATCGGCTTCTACGGCCGCGGCTGGACCGGTGTCACCCAGGACGCGCCCGGGGGCACCGCCACCGGCGCCGCCCCCGGCACGTACGAGGCCGGCATCGAGGACTACAAGGTCCTCAAGAACAGCTGCCCGGCGACCGGCACCGTCGCCGGCACCGCGTACGCCAAATGCGGCACCAACTGGTGGAGCTACGACACCCCCGCCACCATCGCCACCAAGATGAACTACAAGAACGAGCAGGGTCTCGGCGGCACCTTCTTCTGGGAGCTCAGCGGTGACACCACCGACGGTGAGCTGATCAAGGCGATCAACTAGTCACAACACCAGGGGCGGGGCGGCGGGCCGGTCGGCTCTCCGCCCCGTTTCGTCCGTGATGGGGTGATCCGCGCGGAGCCCAACAGGGCGTGGTTCACGCGGCGTTCCCGCTCCGGCCGAAGCTCCGGCGCATCGCTCCGGCATGATGGAGCCGCACCCGCTCCGACAACGTGTTCCCAGGACCGCGGTGTGGCCCCAAGGAGGAGGATTCCGCTTGTCACGCCAGGTTCTGACGGTCTGTCCCGAGCGGCCCGACGGCTTTCGAACGATCGGTGAGGCGCTGGCCAGAGCGCGCAACGGCGCCGTGATCAGCGTCCGTTCCGGCACCTACGCCGAGAGTCTGGTCATCACCGTCCCCGTCACCGTCGTCGCCGAACAGTCCCGCGGCAGCGTCGAGATATGCCCGCCCCACGGCAGTGCCGTGGTGCTCCAGGCCGAAGCCGTGATGCTCACCGATCTGGTGCTGCGCGGCCGCGACGAGGAACTGCCGGTGGTGGACGCGCCGCGCGGCCAGATCGCGATGGACGGCTGCGACATCACCGGTGCGTCGTGGACCGCCCTGCTGGCCCGCGGGGCCGGCTCGGTGGCGCTGCGGGACTGCCGGGTGAGCAATCCGCGCGGCGCCGGGCTGGTGGTGACCTCGGCGGTGGAGAGTTCCGCCGAGTCCTGCACGGTCGAGCACCTGGGCACCTCGGGCGTGGTGATCGGCGAACGCGGCCGGATCACGCTGCGCGGCTGCACCATCCGCGACGCCCGCGCCAACGGGGTGCTCGCCAACGGCGAGGGACAGGGTTCGGTGGAGGAGTGCGACATCTCCTCCACCGACAAGCCGTCCATCGCGCTGGAGGAGCAGAGCACCACCCAGATCCTGCGCACCGTGGTCCACGACACCGCTGTCGGCATCCATCTCTCCTCGTCGGCCCGGACGGTGTTGGAGGACATCCGGGTGACCGGCACCAGCGGGCCGGGCATCGTCCTGTCCGGCGGTACCGATCCGCTGCTGCGCCGGTGCCGTACCGCTCGTACGAAGGGTTCCGGTCTGCTCGTCTCCGACCGGGCCCGGGGCACCTTCGAGGACTGCTGGCTGGATTCGGCCGAGGACGCCGCGCTGCACGTACGGGGCTCGGCCTCCCCGGTGCTGATCGGGCTGACCGTGCGGGACAGCGCGCAGACCGGTGTGCTGCTGGAGGAGGAGTCGGTCGCCGAGCTGGACCGCCTCGAAGTGCTCGACGCGGGCGGCGCGGGCATACGCATACGCAGCGGCGCCAATCCGCTGGTGCGCCGGGCCAGGATCGGCGCCGCCAAGGGATACGGCGTGGAGGTCGTCAAGGACGGCCGGGGCCGGCTGGAGGACTGCGAGATCGAACGGCCCGGCAGCACCGGGATCCGGGTCGCCGACAACGGCAACGTCTATGTCGGCGGGGGCGCCGTGCACGGTGCCGCGCACGGCATGTCGGTGGCGGCGGGCGGCAGCGTAGCCGTCCGGGACTGGGACGTCCGGGAATCCACGGACACGGGTGTGGTGGTCGAGGACGGCGGCGAACTGACCGCGACCCGGCTGCGGATCGCCGCCGCGACGGGCCACGGGGTGCTGCTGGCCCAGGGCAGCCGGGGCGCCTTCACCGCCTGCGAGGTGAGTGGCTCGGGCCGGGACGGCTTCCGGGTGGAGACCACGGCCGCGGTGTCGGTGGTCAACTGCACCGCGCGGGACAACGAGGGCGGCGGTCTGGTGCAGGCGCTGCCGGGCGAGCGGCTGGCGGTCGAGCACCTGAGCAGTACCGGCAACGGCAAGCGGGACGCCTGGGGGCTCGGCGAGGCCGAGGGCACCGATCCGGCCGGTACGGGCGCCTCCGGCGACGGCTCGGGGGCGGGCCGCGAGGACGGGCCGCTGGCCGAACTGGACGCGCTGATCGGCCTGGAGAACGTCAAGCACCAGGTGCGGACGCTGGTCAATCTGATCCAGCTCGCCCAGCGGCGCGCCCGTCTCGGTCTGCCGGCCCCGCCGATGAGCCGGCATCTGGTCTTCTCCGGGCCGCCCGGCACCGGCAAGACCACGGTCGCCCGGCTCTACGGGGCGATCCTCGCCGAACTCGGCGCGCTGCCCTCCGGCCATCTGGTGGAGGTGTCGCGCGCGGACCTGGTGGCGCAGATCGTCGGCGGTACCGCGATCAAGACCACCGAGACGTTCAAACGGGCGCTGGGCGGGGTGCTGTTCATCGACGAGGCGTACAGCCTGCTCTCGGACGGGCGGGGTTCGGGCGCCGACTTCGGCCGCGAGGCGGTCGACACGCTGCTGAAGCTGATGGAGGACCACCGCGACGACGTGGTCGTGGTCGCCGCCGGGTACGCGGACGAGATGCGTGACTTCCTCGGCTCCAACCCGGGGCTCGCCTCGCGCTTCTCCCGGACGGTCGAGTTCGAGAACTACGCGGTGCCCGAACTCGTCGCGATCATCGAGAGCATGTGCGCCCATCACCGCTACGAGCTCGACGAGTCGACGCTGGGCGCACTCGCCGCGCACTTCGAGCGGATGCCCCGGGACGCCGGTTTCGGCAACGGCCGGGCCGCCCGGCAGGTGTTCGAGGAAATGGTGGACCGTCAGGCGTACCGGCTGGCCTCGCTCCCCGACGCCGACGAGCAGGATCTCACCCGGCTGCTGCCCGAGGACGTCGGCGAGGAGGCCGCGGTGTCCGGGCAGCAGGCCGACGGCGGGGCGGAGAGCGACCCGCTGGCCCGGCTCGGGGACATGGTGGGTCTGGCCGCCGTCAAGCGTGATGTCACCGATCTGGTCAATCTGCTGGCCACTGCGAAGAAGCGGGAGGCGGCCGGGCTGCCCGCGCCGCGGATCAGCCACCATCTGGTCTTCACCGGGCCGCCCGGCACCGGCAAGACCACGGTCGCCCGGCTCTACGGCGAGCTGCTGAAGTCGCTCGGTGTGCTGCCGCGCGGCCAGCTCGTCGAGGTGGCCAGGGCGGACCTGGTCGGCCGGTACGTGGGACACACCGCCCAGCTCACCCGGGAGGTGTTCGACCGGGCCAGGGGCGGGGTGCTGTTCGTCGACGAGGCGTACACGCTGACCCCGGAAGGGGCTTCGGGCAGCAGCGACTTCGGGCGCGAGGCGGTGGACACGCTGCTGAAGCTGATGGAGGACCACCGCGACGAGGTGGTGGTGATCGTCGCGGGCTACACCGGTGAGATGGAACGCTTCCTGGCGTCCAACCCCGGTCTCTCCTCGCGGTTCTCGCGGCGGGTGGAGTTCGCCGACTACTCCTCGGACGAGCTGGTCACCATAGTCCGCCAGCACGCGGCCGCGTCCGGCTACGAGTGCGCCGCGGGTGCGGGTGCGGTCATGCGGGAGTACTTCGACGCGCTGCCCAGGGACCGTTCGTTCGGCAACGCACGGCTGGCCCGGCAGGTCCTGGAGGGCATGATGACGCGCCAGGCGGGCCGGCTGAGTGCCATGGCGGCGCCCGGTCTGGACGATCTGCGGCTGCTGCTCCCGGAAGATGTCGTACGCCTGCAGGCGGTGCCCGAATGACGCCGGGCAGCGGTGTGCGCCGCGGTTCCGGCCGCCGCACCGGACGGGTTCCCGCCGCGGCGCTCCTGGTCGCCGCGACGGTGCTGCCGGTGGCCGGCCCGGCCGTCGCGGCCGACGGCGAGAAGGTCAGGCTGCCGGTGATGCCCGCACGTCTCGATGCCGGTGATCCGTGCACCGGCGGGTCGCAGGCGCGGGCCACGGCGGTGCCGTGGGAGCAGCAGAACCTCCAGCTCGCCCGTACCTGGGCGTTCGGCAGGGGGGCGGGGGTGAAGGTCGCGGTGGTGGACACCGGGGTATCGGCGCAGGCGCCGACGCTCGCGGGCCGGGTCTCGGCGGTGGGTTCCGCCGGGCAGGACTGTGTGGGCCACGGGACGTTCGTGGCCGGGCTGATCGCGGCGGCGCCCGCGAAGAACGTGCGGGTCGCGGGGGTCGCCCAGGAGTCCCGGATCATCGCGGTGCGGGGCACGGACGAACGCGGTACGGCGACCGCGGCCTCGGTCGCCGCCGGGATCCGGGCGGCCGCCGACGCGGGGGCGAAGGTCGTCCAGGTCTCCCCCGCGCTGGTCGTCGACTCGGCCGGGCTGCGTGCGG
>NZ_JBEXPH010000345.1:0-4936 GCF_040611955.1 Streptomyces sp. NPDC006510
GAATCGAAGCGGGGAAGGCACAGCCAGTCCACTGTGCCGTCCCGGCAGACCAGGGCGGCGGTCTGCATGTCTCCGATGAGTGCGTAATCCTCGATACGCCCGGCCACGTGCATCTCCAGTCGAACGGCCATGTCGCCCCGTAGGGCATTACTGCGGGTCAAGAGGTCGTCGCAAGGCGTTGTTGTGGGGGAACCTGCGAACCAATTACCTCGCCCGGGGCGAGTGTCCGAGCAGGATACGACGCACCTCGATGATCCGCGCGACTGTCTCATCAACACGTCTTACCCGAACGGGTGTGTGTACGGGCACTCGTGGTGATCAGGCGAGGTGGGCGCCCCGATGCTGCCGGAAGCGGGGTCCCCTCGGCGCTGATACCCTGGTAGCCCGTGGACCGGTGGTCGTCCGCAACCGCAGACGAGGCCCCGAACCGCAGCGACGGCGCCTCCGGAGTCTCCGGACGAACGCCGGTACGCACCTCACGATCGCGACCACGGGAGCCCCCTTTGGCTATGCAGCCCACATCCACGACGACCAAGCACATCTTCGTCACCGGGGGTGTCGCCTCTTCCCTCGGCAAGGGTCTGACTGCCTCCAGCCTCGGTGCCCTGCTCAAGGCGCGTGGCCTTCGGGTCACCATGCAGAAGCTCGACCCGTACCTCAACGTCGACCCGGGCACGATGAACCCGTTCCAGCACGGTGAGGTGTTCGTCACCAACGACGGCGCCGAGACCGACCTGGACATCGGCCACTACGAGCGCTTCCTCGACGTCGACCTCGACGGCTCCGCCAACGTCACCACCGGCCAGGTCTACTCGCAGGTGATCGCCAAGGAGCGGCGCGGCGAGTACCTCGGTGACACCGTGCAGGTCATTCCGCACATCACCAACGAGATCAAGCACCGCATCCGCCGCATGGCCACCGACGACGTCGACGTCGTGATCACCGAGGTCGGCGGCACGGTCGGCGACATCGAGTCGCTGCCGTTCCTGGAGACCGTCCGCCAGGTCCGCCACGAGGTCGGCCGGGACAACGTCTTCGTCGTGCACATCTCGCTGCTGCCCTACATCGGCCCGTCCGGCGAGCTCAAGACCAAGCCGACCCAGCACTCCGTCGCCGCGCTGCGCAACATCGGTATCCAGCCCGACGCCATCGTGCTGCGCGCCGACCGCGACGTACCGACCGCCATCAAGCGCAAGATCTCGCTGATGTGCGACGTCGACGAGGCCGCCGTGGTGGCCTGTGTGGACGCCAAGTCCATCTACGACATCCCGAAGGTGCTGCACACCGAGGGCCTGGACGCCTACGTCGTGCGCAAGCTCGACCTGCCGTTCCGCGACGTCGACTGGACGACGTGGGACGACCTGCTGGACCGCGTCCACAACCCCGACCACGAGATCACGGTCGCGCTCGTCGGCAAGTACATCGACCTGCCCGACGCCTACCTCTCGGTCACCGAGGCCATCCGGGCCGGCGGTTTCGCCAACAAGGCGCGGGTCAAGGTCAAGTGGGTCGCCTCGGACGACTGCAAGACCCCGGCGGGTGCCGCGAAGCAGCTCGGCGACGTCGACGCGATCTGCGTCCCCGGCGGCTTCGGCGACCGCGGTGTCAACGGCAAGATCGGCGCCATCCAGTACGCCCGCGAGAACAAGGTGCCGCTGCTGGGCCTCTGCCTCGGCCTCCAGTGCATCGTGATCGAGGCCGCGCGCAACCTCGCCGAGATCCCCGACGCCAACTCCACCGAGTTCGACGCCGCCACCTCGCACCCCGTCATCTCGACGATGGAGGAGCAGCTGGCGTACGTCGAGGGCGCGGGCGACCTGGGCGGCACCATGCGGCTCGGCCTGTACCCGGCGAAGCTCGCCGAGGGCTCGCTGGTCCGCGAGGCGTACGACGGCCAGCCGTACGTGGAGGAGCGCCACCGCCACCGCTACGAGGTCAACAACGCCTACCGGGCCGAGCTGGAGAAGAAGGCCGGTCTGGTCTTCTCCGGCACCTCCCCGGACAACAAGCTCGTCGAGTACGTCGAGTACCCGCGCGAGATCCACCCCTACCTGGTCGCCACCCAGGCGCACCCGGAGCTCCGCTCCCGCCCGACCCGCCCGCACCCGCTCTTCGCGGGCCTGGTGAAGGCGGCCGTCGAGCGCAGGACGGGCGCGAACGCCGGTGGCAAGCAGGACACCACGTCGGGCAAGTAGTCCGGCGCCGCACAGGCATTAACGTTGACCGGGGTACGGATCCGCCGAGGATGCGTGCCCCGGTTTCTGTTTTTCGTGGGAGGACGTAGATGGGTTTCCAGGACACGCCCGAGGAGTGGCAGGTCACCGCGACCGAGACGCCCTTCACCGGCAACAAGACCAGCGTCCGGACCGACGAAGTGGTGATGCCGGACGGCACGGTCGTACGCCGCGACTACCAGGTCCACCCGGGTTCGGTCGCCGTGCTCGCGCTCGACGACGACAACCGGGTCGTCGTGCTGCGGCAGTACCGCCACCCGGTGCGCCACAAGCTCTGGGAGATCCCGGCCGGACTGCTCGACGTCCCCGGCGAGAACCCGCTGCGCGCGGCCCAGCGCGAGCTCTACGAGGAGGCGTACGCCAAGGCCGAGGAGTGGCGGGTGCTGACCGACGTCTACACCACGCCGGGCGGCTGCGACGAAGCCGTACGGATCTTCCTGGCCCGGAATCTCTCCGAGGCCGACGGGGAGCGCTTCGAGGTCTCCGAGGAGGAGGCCGACATGGAGCTGGCCCGGGTGCCGCTCCAGGAGCTGGTACGGGGCGTGCTCGCGGGGGAGTTGCACAACAACTGCCTCGTGGTGGGCGTCCTCTCGCTGGCGGCGGTGCTCGCCGGTGACGGGATCGATTCGCTGCGCCCGGCCGACGCGCCCTGGCCGGCCCGCCCGTTCGAGGCCTGACGGGCCGTAGGGACGGACCGGCGTCCGGCGGGTCCGCCGGGACCGTGAGAGGTCACCGGCGGCCCGCAGGGCCGCTGAACGGTGTACGGAGGTCCTTCGATCGGACAAGATGCTGATCCGATCGGGGGACCTCCGCGCCGTGCTCCAGGGAAATCGTCCACACGCCTGAACTACGCTCGGAATGCCCTGACCGGAGTCCCGGCGGGCGACGCGTGCAGCGAAGTGGAGCGTGGCCCGTGACGGATCAGGCGGTGGACACCAGCGGCCCGGCCAAGGCAGCGGGAACCGAGGAGCCGTCCGGCGCCACCCCACCCCAATTCTTCGGCCGCGAACGCGAGTTGAAGGCGCTGCGGACCGACATGGAGCGAGCCGGGCTGGACACCCTGGCCGGTCGCAAGGCCGCCCGCGCCCGGGTCCTGCTGATCGCCGGACGCCCCGGCTCCGGACGCACCGCACTCGCCGGTGAACTCACCCGCGGACTGCTCGCCGACGGCGACCACCCCGACGGACTGCTCCGCGTCCGGCTCACCGAACCCGGCGGCGCGCCGGTGCCCACCGAGCGCACCGCCCGCGAGCTGCTCGACCAGCTGGGGGTGACCGGGCCGCCCGGCGCGGACGGGGACGAACTCTCCGAGATGGTCCGCAAGGAGCTCGCCGGACGCCGCGCCCTGCTGCTCCTGGACGACGCGGCTGACGCGGAACAGGTCGACCCGCTGCTGCCGGACAATCCGGACTGCCTGGTCGTCGCCACGTCCAGGGGTCCACTGACCGGTATCCCGGGCGTCCGCCCCTGCACCATCGGCGGCCTGGACGTGGGCTCCGCCGTGCGGCTGCTCGCCCGCACCATCGGAGAGGTCAGGATCACCGTCGATCCGCGGACCGCCGAGACCCTCACCGAGGAATGCGGCGGGCTGCCGGCCGCCCTGGTCATGGTCGGGGGATGGCTCGCCGCACACCCCATGGCATCGGTCGCCGATGTCACCAAGCAACTGCGCGAACTGCCGGACGATACGGAGCAGTCCACCGGCTCCCGCCCGCTGGCCCGTGCCTTCCGGCTGGTCCACGACTCGCTGCCGCCGACCGCCGGCCGGATACTGCGGCTGCTCGCCCTCGCCCCCGCCGGACTCGCCGACGCCCACACCGCGTCCGCGCTGGCCGGCTGCTCCGTCTCGGCCGCCCAGACGACCCTCGACGACTTCGTGGCTCTGGGACTGCTGCACACCAACGGGGCGGATCAGCCGCAGTACGAGGTGCCCGGCTGCCTCGCGCCGCTGCTGCGGGCGCTGCTGGGGGCCAGGGACCGGCCGGCGGAGGTCCAGCTGGCCAGGGCCCGGATGCTGGAGCGGACCGTACGGCTGCTGCAGTCCTGCCGGGCGGTCACCGAACCCGAGGGCTCCCCGGCCCGCCGCAAGCTCGCCGGACTGCCGCGCTCGCTGCGCTTCCCCAACCCCGAGGCCGCCGCCGAATGGCTGCGGATCCGCCGGCCCGCCCTGCTGGCCTCGGCCCGGATCGCCGTCGAGGACGGTGAACTCGACACCCTGGCAAGGCGGTTGGTGGCCGCTCTGGTGCGGGCGCTGGCCGTGCACCAGGGCACCGAGGCCGCCGCCCCCGAGCTGTACGGACTGCACGGTCTGGTGCTGGCCGTCGCCGAGCGGCGGGAGCTGCCGCGCGAGCGGGCCGCCGCGCTGCTCAACCTCGCCGACCTCGACGCCAGGACCGGCCGCACCCGGGAGGCGCTGGCCCGCTACCGGGCCGCGCTGGACGCCGGACGGGCCGCGAAGGACCCGTACGCCACCGGCCGCGCGATGGAATCCGTAGGCGGCGCCTACGCCGAGCTGGGGGACTTCCAGCGGGCCTCCGACTGGTACGGCCGCGCGCTGGCGCAGCGGCTCACCCAGGGGGAGCGGGCCGACGAGGCGCGGCTTTACGGGCGGCTCGGCGCCGTCCACACCTATGCCGGGCGGTACGGCGAGGCGCTGCGGAACTGGCGCGCCGCGGCGGCCGGGTACCGCAGGCTCGGCGACG
>NZ_JBEXPH010000346.1:0-4792 GCF_040611955.1 Streptomyces sp. NPDC006510
ACCGCCTCCAGGCCATCGAGCGCGAGACGGACGTGGCCTGACAGGTGGGGACGAAGAAAGGTACGCAACTGGGGATCTAAGTCCGTACGCCGACATCTGTGAGCGCGACGTCGTGCACCGGGTGGGTGTGATCGGCGAACACGGATGGGCCACGACCATCGAGAGCCTGCACCCGAGCATCGCCTGGCAAGCCGGCGGCATCGAGATCGGCCACTTCCCCCGAGTCGGAACAGTCCGCCTCGCCGGCGACGGGCTCCTGCTGATCCCTTCAGTCTTCGTCAGGAATATCGCCGCCCACACGGAAGACCCCTGGCCCAGAACCTTGATCTATCGCGCCCGCGGCACCGCCGCCCTGTGGGGCGAACAGGAGACCGTCCCGCAACCGGACGCCCTGACCGCCCTGGTCGGCCGGTCCCGAGCCCGGCTGCTGTTGGCGCTGGACGCCCCGGCCAGTACCAGCCACCTCGCCCGAAGCCTCGCCATGACACCCGGCGCGGTAGGAGACCACCTCGCCATCCTGCGCGGCGCGGGGCTGCTCGTTCGCGCCCGGTCCGGACGGTCGGTGCTCTACCGGCGCACCCCGCTCGGCGAGGCACTGGTCGCCGGTTCGGGCTGAGGGCTCAGATCAGCACTGTTTTTTTGAGGCGTTCTGAGCTTGGTCTCTAGCCTCGCAGATCACCCGACCACCCGACCTGCTGAGATCTTCCGGTTCCAGGCACACGCCACGCGGCCATCCTGCATGCCTCGAGATGTTGAGTTGCGGAATTGAATGAAGTGAACGTCCGGCTCCAGGGGGCGGCCCGTATCCTCCGGGTCGCCCTCCCGGAAACGACCGCGTCGATCAGCGGCAACCAGCCGACCAGGCCACCTTCCTGTCGGATACCGCCGAAACCGCCTCCGAGCACAAGCGCGAGATGTACGTGGCACTCGGCCGCATCCGCTTCCGCTTCCGCGGGAAAGGTGCGGGCATGCGGATGCAGTCGCTGTGCGAGGACTGCCGAACCCCTGCATGCCTCGGCCGCTTTCGGCTCGCAGTTTCGGTTCGAAAGTACGGTCACCGACGCGCTGGTCGCCGCCGCGGAGCGGGGAGACGGGTGACGTTCCCGGATTGCCCGAGCTCCTCGCGGGCCTGGTCGAGCTCCAGGTCGAGCTCGGCAATGATCCGGCGCAGTGCGGCGGTGACGGCGCGCTCCTTGGCCAAGGCTTCCGTCGCGTCGGCCAGCTTCTTGTTCAACTCCGCCTTTTGATCGGCCAGTTCCTGCGTGGCAGCCGGTGTGCAGTGCTGCGCCTTGGCGCGGGCCTGGAACTCTTCGACGAGGTCTTTATGGTCACCGTAGGCGACGTCTCGCCGCAGTCCGGACTCGCGCAGCAACTCGAAGGCGGTGAGTTTGCCGGAGGTGGAGCGCAGGGGTGTGCCGGCCAGGAGGCGCTCGGCAGCGGCCCGAAGCGCGGCGCGTTCGGCTTCCAGATCCCGGGGTCGTCGGATGGTCATGCGGTTCTTTCCCCGGCGTCAGAGACGCCTTGCGCTTTGTGGCGATCGATGATCCCCGACAGTTGCGCGGCCTGCGCCGCCGCGCGGTCGCGCCGCGGCTTGGGCGCCAGTGGGTCGACCGCGTCAGCCCGATGCCGCTCTCGTCGGCGTTGCACATCTTCGATATCGCGGTCGGTGTAGGCGAGGTTGGCGCACGAGGATCGACACTCCGACTCGTCCGGTGTGTCATCGTCCGGCAGCCCGAGTGCGAGCTTGGCCTTGCGACAGGCGGCCGTGGCCGCGCGCCACACGCAGGTCATGCCCTGTCCGTGATAGATCGCGGGATCCGCCTGCTCCAGGAGGCGTTCCGCACTGCCGACGCTCGTCACCACCCTGCCCTCGAACGACGCGGTGCGCTCCACCCGGGCCCGGTATTCGTCGGCAGAGGGGCCGCTGACGTGTTCACCATCCGCGAGGTGCTGGCTGTCCTGTTCGACGTGGTCGATGATGAGCTCGAGTTTCTCCACGGCGATGTCGTGCAGCCAGGACGGATCGGCATACCCGGCGTAGCTCAGAGTCACTTTTGTATGAACGTGCCCATATTGCAGTGCGGCTGCGATCAGTCCTCGCGGCTTGCGGACGATGAAGCGAGCAAGGGTTCGTCTTGTGTCCGCAGAAGCCGTGTGCAGTGGTGTCCGTGTTGCCATTGAGCAGGTGCCCCCTTCGGGAGCGGGTTCGCGACACTCATGGTCGGCGGTGTTGCGTTTCCATCGTCTCGCAGTGATGCAGATCACTCCCTGGTTTGCTGGGTGGAAGCCGTTGGTAGCTTGATCACCATGGATCAGGGCCGGGTGCTGGAAGCGTTTCGCCTCGAAGCCGGGGATCTCTCCCGGGCGGTTGCAGGTCTGTCGGAGGTGGAGTGGGATCTTCCGACACAGTGTGAACCATGGTCCGTGCGAGAGCTGTTGGGGCATGTCCGAGTGGTGATCGCATGGTTGCCGGGCATGCTGGATGCTCCGCCGCCGGACAAGGCTGAGGTGTCCGCGGTGGAGTACTACCGGCCCGACGACCGTTTCGCCCCGCAGACGAACACGGCCCGCATTGCCTTGGCCCAAGACCATGTGGCCGGGCAGGCCAGCGGTGCCGCGCTCGCCGACGACTTCGCCGCGACCTGGCAGCGGGTGGACCGGCTGTGCCGCGCCGAGCCCGAGGGCCGCGTCGTGCGTACTCGTCACGGGGATGCGATGTTCCTGTCGCAGTTCCTGGTCACCCGGGTGGTCGAGGTCGCCATCCATGGCCTGGATCTGGCCGAAGCGCTGGGGTGCGAGCCGTGGCTGAACCCCCAGGCCGCAGAAGTCGTTCTGGAGCTGCTGCTCGGCCCGGACCAGATGACCGCGACGCTCGAACTCAAGTGGGACCAGCCCAAGTTCCTGCGCAAGGTCACCGGGCGCGAGCCGCTCGACGCGGCGGAGACCGCGCAGGTCGAACGGCTCGGCATTCGATGGCTCACGCTGGGCTGACGCCGCGACCACGGACCCGCAATCAACTGCACGACCCAATGACAGCTGTCCTGGCGGAGGGAAGCCGGGCGACGCGACTCGCTCCGTCGGCAGCAGCGCGAAGCCGCCGCCGGGAAAGCCAAGGTCAGCCGCCTCCCAGCACCGCGAACCGCCGTCATCGGGTCCTGCAGCTGAAATGCCCCTGAACCGAGGTAACCCGCATCGCCGGTCACCCGGCTGCCAGCTCGCTCGCACCGCTGCCGAATCCGGACCCCAAGTACTGGCGCAGAGCCTCTCGCCCTCCCGGAACGAAGCACCATTCATCAACCACTTCGCGCAGTTCGGCCACTGTCAGCCAGTCGTACCAGTCGATCTCACCCGAGTCCGGCACCAGAGTCTCCGACACGACGGCCTCATGCACCCCGAGCCAGATGGGACTAATCCCCTCCCGGAAAAGGAGCTTGAACAGGAAACGCACCGGCACACGAACGCCCAGTTCTTCAGCCAACTCGCGGACTGCCGCCTCTTCATACGACTCGCCCACGTCCACGGCCCCGCCGACCATCGCGTCGTAGTAGCCCGGAAACCGGGACAACGTCTCGGCCCGCCGCAGCACCAAGATCCGGCCTTCGCGATCACGACAGATCGTCGCTGCAATGCGATGCAGCCAGTTCTCACGCACCGCCTCATCCCGCTCGACGATCCCCAGCACGCGGTCGTGCTCATCGACATGCTCAACCAGTTCGCTCACGGATGCACGATCTCAGTCCCCACTGACAGCTCGGCCTCACGGGCAACGGTGGTGAGTGATCTGCACCACAAGAGACCCTGCAGAATGCAACACGCTCGACGATCTGGGTCGCGAATGCGGCCGCGACCCCTGGCCTGCTCAATCGCAACACGAGGTCATCCGCACACGGCCTCTGCGGACACAAGCAGGACACTGGCCTGGCACATCGCCCGCCGCCCCGGGGGACTGATTGCGCTGGCCATTCAGTACGGGCACATGCGCACCGTCCTGGACGCCCGCACCGCCAGCGGTTACGGGGCCCGCATGCGGCGCGGAATCCACGACGTCCTCGACGTCGAGACCGCCCTGGCCGCAGCTGACACCGCCGCCCGATTGCGCGACCGTGCTGCCGCCAGCGAGAAGTTCTCCGGCCCCGCCGCACGGCGAGCTCTCACTGCGGCCGTTAACGCCCCGCGTTTCCCGGGTCGCATCGTCCCAAGGACCTTCGTGAAGAAGGCAACGGCCTACCTCGCCCAGGACGGCATCGTCCTGTTCGACAACCCCAACGCCCTCCTGATCTGCGCCTTCAAACGCGACCAAGCCCTTTGTGGGCCATCTCCGGATGCGACGGCCCCCAACCAGTACGACTGCCAACCCGGCTGCGGCAACGCCGTCCGCACAGACACCCACGCCCGACTCCTGCGCGAACGCGCCGACAGCCTCGATCACAAGGCCGCCCATGCTCCCAACCCCGTCGGGAAGCGCCTGAAGGCCAATGCTGACCGACTTCGCACCATCGCCGACACCCACGGCGCCACCGCCCGGACCGCCGAGGAACTGACGTGAACGAGCAGCACCCAGACGAGCGCACCCGCATTCGTGAGGCCATGGACCGGCTCCTCCAAGGGCAACCAACAGTCTCCAATGGCAGTCTCACCGTCGTTGCCCTCGCAGCCGAAGCCGACGTTCACCGCATGGCGCTCATGAAGCGGCATGCGGACGGGTCTATCAGGAATCAGGTGTGGTTCGTCTGTTTGGCCTACAGGTTCTTCGGTGGGCTGATCGGCCTACGCTCGGATGGCGGTGAGGCGG
>NZ_JBEXPH010000347.1:0-4741 GCF_040611955.1 Streptomyces sp. NPDC006510
GCCCGGGTCTACGGCACCGGACAGGTGTACTGGCGCATGGTCGGCCAGCCGCAACGCGGCACCCCGGAACTGGGCCCGCTGCGCGAGGCGTGCGAACGCCAGGCCCGCGCGGCCGTCGGCGACGCCGCCTACCAGCGCGCCTTCGAGCAGGGCCGGGCGGACAACGCGGAGGTGGGCCTGGCGGCCGCGCTCCAGGGGGAACTGCTCGGCTGAGAGCCGTCCCGGAGGGCCTTTCGGTCCGTGCGGCCGCCGGCTACGGCAGCCGCTGCGCGGGTACGGCCGGCACGGCGGGCGCCAGTGCGGAGAGCCGTTCCAGCAGCTCCCCGAACGGTCCGTCCGCCGGCTCCTGCCCGAGTACCCGCAGCACGATGCCCGCCATCTCCGTGCTGTACGCGGCACTCACCGCGGCCAGCGCCGCGAAGTCGTGCACCAGCTGCAACTCCAGCTCCTCGCGCGGGATCCGCCGCCCGTCCAGCCAGATCAGCGCCGTCGACTCGGCCAGCGACACCCATGAACGCACGACCAGCTCCAGCCGTGCCGGGGGATCCTCGACCCCCAGATGGGACAGGATCTGCTCGCAGGCGGCCTGCCGCACCCCGTCGATCATCGCGTTCGCAGTCGAGGACCCTGCCGCGGGCCCGCCCCGCATCAGCGCCGAGAACCCCGGACCGTGCTCGTCGACGAAGTCGAAGAACCGCCGCATCACCCTCAGCAGCCGGGTCCCCAGCGGCCCTTCACGCGGTTCCACGAACCGGGCCGCCAGCTCGTCGGCGGCCCGCCGCAGCGCCGCCTCGTACAGGCTCTGCTTCCCCGGGAAGTAGTGGTAGACCAACGGCCGCGAGATCCCCGCCGCGGCCGCGATCTCGTCGATCGACACCTCGTCCGGGGCGCGGTGACTGAACAACTCCAGCGCGACACCGATCAATTGCTGTCTGCGCTCCTCGACGCCCATCCTGCGCCGCACCCCGGTCGTCATGGTGGACAGCGTACCGAGTGGGGTGCCGGGAGAGGGGCGGCGGGCGGCCCCGGTCTCGTTCCTTCCGCTGCTAGAGGTCCAGCACCAGCCGTTCGCCCCGGCACCGCGACACACAGATCAGCATCGAGTCGTCCCGTTCGGATTCCGTCAGGAGTTCGTCGCGGTGGTCGATCTCGCCCGCCAGGACGCGCTGTTGGCACGTACCGCAGAAGCCTTGCTCGCAGGAGTACGAGACGTACGGCAGCTCGTCGCGCACCGCGGCCAGCACCGACTGGCCGGCCGCCACCCGGACCGTGCGGCCGGAGCGGCGCAGTTCGACCTCGAAGGGGCCGGAGTCGGCCGACGACGCGGCCGCCGTGAAGCGTTCCAGATGGAGGGTGCGGCCGGGCGGGAGGGCGGCGGTGACCGCGTCCATCAGGGGGCCGGGGCCGCAGCAGTAGACGGCCGTGCCCTCCGCCGTGTCCGCCAGGGCCGCGGCGGCGTCCGGGTGGCCCGCCTCGTCCTCGGGGACGACCGTCACCCGGCGGCCCTCGGCGCCCAGCTTCTCGATCTCGTCCAGGAACGGCATCGAGGCGCGGGTCCGACCGCCGTACAGCAGCCGCCAGTCGGCGCCCGAGGCGGCGACGGACCGCAGCATCGGCAGGATCGGGGTGATGCCGATGCCGCCCGCGACGAACAGGTACGCGGGGGCGTCGGCGAGCGGGAAGCGGTTGCGCGGGTCGTGGATCTCCACCTCCTCGCCCTCCTGGAGCCGCTCGTGGACCTCGCGGGAGCCGCCGCGGCCGTCCTCGACCAGCCGCGTCGCGATGGTGTACGTGTCGGGGTCGGCCGGGTCCCCGCACAGCGAGTACTGGCGGACCAGTCCGGAGGGCAGGAGGAGGTCGAGGTGCGCGCCGGGCCGCCAGGCGGGCAGGGCGGAGCCCTCCAGCCGGAGTTGGACGACGCCCTCGGCCGGGGTGGTCCGCTCGGTGATCAGCAGCCGGCGGGTGGCCGTGGTGCGCCGCTCGGAGTGGCCGGAGACCGGTTCCTCCAGGGCGGGCAGCGGCCACAGCGGGGAATTCTGGATGCGGCGGTGCAGGGCGCGCTTGGCCAGCAGTGCGGCGCCGGCGACCAGGACCACGGTGCGCAGGCGGGGCAGGGGGAGCGGCATGGTCAGCTGGTTCCCGTCATACGGGCCTCGGCGGCCGTGGCCGCGGGCGACTGGGCGAGATAGTCGATGGCCTGGGCCGTACTGCCCTCCTGCGAGGGGTGGTAGCCGCGGCTCAGATAGCGGGGGACCGAACGCAGCAGATCACCGGTCGCGGGCAGGGTGCCGCGCCTGCCGCCGAGGTAGAACTCCTTGAACGACCCCTTGCCGTTCAGCAGGCTCGGGTCGTTCTCCATGAAGAAGCGGACGCCGCGCTGCCAGAGGAAGACCAGCGCGCTGAACGCCGTGGCCCAGGTGCGTGCCCGTCGCGGGTAGCCGCCGTCGACATGCATGAAGACCTCGAATGCGACCGAGCGGTGCTCGACCTCCTCCGCGCCGTGCCAGCGCAGCAGGTCCAGCATCATCGGATCGGCGCCGCACCGGTCCAGTTCGTCGGCGTTCAGCACCCAGTCGCCGAGGAAGGCGGTGTAGTGCTCGATCGCCGCGATCAGCGCCACCCGTTCCATCAGCCACCACTTGCGTGCCCTGCCCGGTGGCAGCGTCCGGTCGCCGAGCAGTTTCCCGAAGAACCAGTCGACCTGCGCGGTGTACGGCGTCGGGTCGAGACCGAGCTCCTTCAGACGGGGCAGGACGTCGTCGTGCGCCTGGGAGTGCACGGCCTCCTGGCCGATGAAGCCGATGACGTCCTGGCGCAGTTGCTCGTCGTGGATGTACGGCAGCACCTGCCGGTACACGTGGATGAACCAGCGTTCCCCGGCAGGCAGCAAGAGGTGGAGCACATTGATGGTGTGCGTGGTGAACGGGTCGCCCGGCACCCAGTGCAGAGGAGTCTTCTCCCAGGCGAACGAGACCTTACGGGCCTTGAGTGGCGTCCGCTCCGACGCGACCGGCACTGGCTGCGTGTTAGACATATCGTCAATTTACTGAGAGGTAGCCCGCGGGAACAGAGGTGTGCGGCGGATTCCTGACGCCCGGCAGGACGGGGCGTCAGCGCAGCGCACCCGCCCGACTGCCGTCCACCAGCGTCCCGTTCAGCCGTGCGCGGTCGCCCGCCCTGGCCGGCACGGCGAGCAGCCGGCCGTCGGAGCGCCCTTCCACTCCGCCCGACGCGGTCAGCGAGGCGAACTGCTCACTGCCCGCCGCCAGTACGTACCAGCGGCCGCCCTGCGACTTCCACAGCACCCCGGCCAGCACCCGGGGATCGCGCGTCCCGCAGGCCGGGGAGTCCTCCGCCGTGGCCGCGACCGCCCCGGGCGGGCCGCCGGTCGCGGCGGCCGGTGCCGACGGGGCCTGGAACTGGGCGAGGACCCGGCTTCCGGTACCCCGCCAGGTCTCCGCCCTGGTGCAGAGCCAGCGCGCGGAGCCATTGCCCTCGGGCAGCGACTGCTCGGCGTACTGCCAGGAGTTCACCGACCGCACCCCGTGCGAACGCACCGCGGGCAGCAGACAGGCGGTCCGCGCCCAACTGTCCCGCTCCGCCCGTCCGGCGACATCGTGCGGTGCGGACGGCGGGCCCGAGGTGAGCCGGGCCGGGGTCAGCTCGCCGAGGTCCGCCAGCAGCCGGGCCGCCGAGCCGTCGCGGATCTCGATCGCCTGCCAGGCACGGCAGTCGCGGACCGTCGCCGGGCTGGTCAGAGCGGCGGTCACCCCGTCGGGGCGGCGGGGCAGCGGCCGCGGGGCGCCGTCCGGCGCCAGCAGGTCCCGCACCGACACCGCGGTCACCCAGGGCGCGGTGAGGTAGCGGATCCGGTCGCCGGTACGCGCCACGATCAGGGCGGCGGCCGACGCCAGGTCCGCACCGTCGACCCGGGCGAAGTCGACCGCGACGCCCTCGTCCCGACCGCCGTCACGGGGCTCCGCGTACCGCACGACGCGCAGCCCGTCGTGGAGCAGCACCACCGTCACCCGGTCCACCTCGCCCGCGTACAGCAGCTGCGGCGCACCCATCGGAGGCCCGACGGGGGTGTCCGGGGTCGCCGAGATACGCACCTCGCCGCCCGGGTCCGCCCAGACGGCGAGCGCCCGGCGCAGCAGCCGGGTGTCCCCGGTGCGGTTGCCGCGGGTGGGCCAGGAAGTAAAGTCGGTACGTGGCGAGCGCTGCCAGAACGTCGCGGACACCCGGCTCAACCTGCCCGGATCCAGGGCCTGTTGCACGACCGCGTCATGGACGTACGACGATGCGGGCGGAGCGCCGCGCCCCCAGCCGTCGCCCGGCGGCCCCAGCAGCGCCCCGCACACCAGCAGTGCCGCGACGGCCGCCAGCGCCGCCTTCGCGTGCTGCCGGCGGCGCAGCAGATCCGGCGGCCGGGCCTGGAGCGAACAGGGGTCGAACTCCGGTGAGCCGAGGAGCGCGTACGGCGCCGGAACGCCCTCCGCCTCCACGAGCGCCGCATGCGGGTCCGCGACCCCGGCATCCGCGAGCACCCGCCGTACCTCCGCGTCGGTCAGTCCCTCCAGGCCGCGCAGGGCATGGGCGGCGCGGCCGGGACCGGAGAGCGCCGACAGGGCGTTCTCCAGGGCGAGTCCGTCCGATCCGCCCGAGTGCGGGAACAGCCGCAGCCCCCACACGAGCGGGAGGAGCGACGGCAGCCGGGCGCGGCCGGACCCGCGGCGCGGAC
>NZ_JBEXPH010000348.1:0-4720 GCF_040611955.1 Streptomyces sp. NPDC006510
CCGCGCGGGCCGCGGCGAACACGGCCCCCGGAGTGAGATCGAGCAGCAGCGCGTCGTCGACCAGCAGCGAGGTCGCGGCCCGCGAGCGCGCCCCGCGGGCGACGGCGCAGACGGCGCAAGGACATTCGGGCCGCGGCAGCCCGTCGGGGGCTCCGGTGCCGAGCAGAGTCAGTTCCACGCTTCCGATCCTCCCGCGTCCTCGCAGCCGGTGCGCGACCTGGGGGCGTCCGGACGGGTGCGGAGCCGGTCCCCGCACCGGACGCAGGCACTAGGCTGCGGGGCAGCAAAGTGACCCAGGAGGCGGACATGGCGTGGACGTGGCGGTTCGAGAAGTCCGACGGTACGGAGACGGAGCCGGCCCTGCAGCCGGAGGAATTCACCACCCAGGGCGACGCGGAGTCCTGGATCGGTGAGTACTGGAAGGAACTCCTCGACGGCGGGGCGGACCAGGTGACGCTCTTCGACGACTCGACGAAGATCTACGGCCCCATGAGCCTCCAGGCCGACCAGGGCTGATCCGGCTCCTCTCACCGGGGCGCCGTACGGGTGCGGAGAACAGCCCCGTACGGCGCCCCGGGCGATGGAGGGCCCAGGGCCTGTCCGGCCCCGACCCGCCGGGCGGCTCCTAGATCTCGCCCAGGGTGACCTGCGCCGTCTTCTCCGCCCCGTTGCGCAGGTACGTCACCGTGACCTTCTGGCCCGGCTTGTCCGAGGCCAGTGCCTCCGCCAGCGACGTGATCGTCGTGACCGGCACATCGTTGATCCCGGTGATGATGTCACCGGCCCGCAGTCCCGCCTTGTCCGCGGCACCGCCCTTCGTCACGCTGACCAGCGCCACCCCGGCCGGCTGGTAGTTGTCGTCGACGACCGTGCGTCCGGTGATGTCCAGGGCCGCCCGGCCCGAGTCGATGACCTTGCCGCTCTTGATGATCTGATCGGCGATCGTCTTCACCATCGACACGGGGATCGCGAACCCGATCCCCGGCGCCGCGCTGCCACCCAGCTCCGGGTCGGTCGCCGCCAGCGTCGGGATACCGATCACCTCGCTGTTCAGGTTGACCAGCGCACCCCCGCTGTTGCCCGGGTTGATCGCGGCCGAGGTCTGCACCATGTTCGCGATCGTCGCGCCGGTGCCGCCGCCCGCGCGGCTCTCGCTGACGGTCCGGCCGAGCGCCGAGACGATGCCCTGGGTGACGCTGGAGGACAGTCCGAGCGGTGAGCCCATCGCCAGCACGATCTGCCCCACCTCGACCTTCTCCGAGTCGCCGAATTTCGCGGGCTTCAGCCCGTCCGGCACGCGGTCGAGCTTGAGGACGGCCAGATCCTGATCCGGATAGGCGGCCACCAGCGAGGCGCTCTCCACCTTCTCGCCGGTGGCGACGGTGACCTTGAACTTCTTCTCGTTGCCGACCACATGGGCGTTGGTGACGATATGGCCCTTGGAGTCGTAGACGACGCCGGAGCCCAGGGTGTTGCCGGCTTCGATCTGCACGACCGACGGCAGCACGTTCTTGATCACGGCCTGGTAGTCGCTCTGCAGATCACCGGCGATCCCGGAGGCGGAGGCGGATTTGCTGGGGTCGGTCTTCGGTGAATCGGAGGAAGCGTCCGAGCAGCCGCTCACCAGGGCGATCGCACAGACACCTGCGGTCAGAGGCAGCAGCAGCCGACGAGCACGGCGGCGAAAGTGAGATGCATCCATGTTCGAATCATGGCTTTTAACCCTATTGGCGGCCTGCCGGGTTCGGCCGAATGGGGGACGCCGCCGGGCAGCCCCGGCGACCCGCACCCGCGTCCTCTCAGCCCCGTACTCCGCAGAGATGCAGCAGCGCGGCCACCCGGCGGTACGGATCCGTCCGCCCGGCCCGGTCCTCCGCGGCGAGCACCTGCTCCAGCTCGGCGGCGGCCGGCAGCTCCACGTCGTTGCTCACGTTGTCCGTGAAGACGCGTACTCCGTACCAGGCGTGCAGGGGCGCCGCGATCCCGGCGAGCGTGGCCGTCAGGGCGTCCAGCCGGTCGGCCCGGACCGTGAGGCCCAGCCGGTTGGTGTACGTGTCCGTGTCGAAGGCGGCCAGCGCCGCGTTCCAGTCCCCGGCGGTCCCGGGACGCATCGCCAGCGCGTCCGCGTTCCGCACGAGCAGCGACAGCAGTCCGCCCGGCGCGAGCATCCGGGCCAGGCCCGCCAGCATCGGGTCCGGGTCCCGGACATACATCAGCACGCCGTGGCAGAGCACCACGTCGAAGCTGCCGGGCAGGAAGTGCACCCCGGTGTCCAGACCGTTGCCCTCGATGAGCCGGACCCGCTCGCGGATGCCCGCGGGCTCGCTGCCGAGCGCCTCCCTGGCCACCCGCAGCATCTCGGCATCGGACTCCAGGCCGGTCACGGTGTGACCGGCCCTGGCCAGGCGCAGCGCCTGGGTGCCCTGGCCCATGCCCACGTCGAGCACGCGCAGCCGCTGTCCGACCGGGAAGCGTGCCGCGATCTGCTCGTCGAGCTGCCGGGCCACGAGCTCCTGGCGGACGGTGTTGCGCAGCCCGCCGAGCCCCTTCAGCCACACCGAGGAGGCTCCGGTGAACCCGGTCACGGGGACGGCATCGTCCGGCCGGCCGGCGGACGGACCGCCGGTCGAGCCGGAGATGTGCGTACTCAGGGCCGCTCTCCACGCTTGACCTGCGGCTTCGGCAGCCGGAGGCGACGCATCTGAAGCGTGCGCATCAGGCCGTAGGCGACCGCGCCACGCTTGGGCGTGTCGGGGAAGCGCTGGTTGAGCTGCTTCTTCAGACGGATCGAGAGACCGATCGAGTCGATGACGATCAGCACGATCACGGCGAGCCACAGCAGCAGCGAGATGTTCTGGATGTTCTGCACCTGGATCACGCTGAGAATCAGAATGATCACGGCGAGCGGCAGGAAGAACTCCGCGATGCAGAAACGCGAGTCCACGTAGTCGCGGACGAAGCGCCGCACCGGGCCCTTGTCGCGAGCCGGCAGATAGCGCTCGTCGCCACTGGCGAGCGCCTCGCGCTGCTTGGCCATGTCCACACGGCGCGCTTCGCGCTGCCGCTTCATGGCCTCCTTGCGGTCGAGCGGCGCGCCACTGGAGGCGCGACGGCGCTGCGACTGGGCATCGCTGCGCTTGGGGGTGGGGCGACCTTTGGGGGCCTGCGGGTCGCGGGGCTGCTTGGAGAGGTCCGCCGTCACCTTGCCGGTGGGCGCCTTCTCTTCCTTCGAACGGCTACGGAACACAAGGCCCAAGGGTACGGGTTGGATCGCCACGACCCCAGGCCGGCCGGGAACGATCCGGCAACGGCCTGCGTCCTCGCAGGTGTACCGACCTGTCCGGTACGGGGGACGGCACCGGGTCTCCCCGACCTCCGCCTACTCCTTGGGCTGGAGTGGTGACCTGGTGCAGTCGTCCTTGGGTAGGAGCACATCCTTGCTCGAACAGTGCGGTAATAGAGGCAGGGCCCGTACTGTGGGTTCTGTTGGAGTGCTGGAGCTCAGTCCGTCAGAAGGGGGCGCGCGAAGCCCATGAGCGGTGTCATGAAGCGTATGGGGATGATCTTCCGCGCGAAGGCAAACAAGGCCCTTGACCGGGCCGAGGATCCGCGCGAGACCCTCGATTACTCGTACCAGAAGCAGCTCGAACTGCTTCAGAAGGTACGTCGCGGTGTCGCCGACGTGGCGACCTCGCGCAAGCGGCTTGAGCTGCAGCTGAACCAGCTGCAGGGACAGTCGTCCAAGCTGGAGGACCAGGGCCGCAAGGCGCTCGCGCTCGGCCGCGAGGACCTGGCCCGCGAGGCGCTGTCCCGGCGCGCCGCGCTCCAGCAGCAGGTCACCGACCTGGAGACGCAGCACACCACGCTGCAGGGCGAGGAGGAGAAGCTCACTCTCGCGGCACAGCGGCTGCAGGCCAAGGTCGACGCCTTCCGTACCAAGAAGGAGACCATCAAGGCCACCTACACCGCCGCCCAGGCGCAGACCCGGATCGGCGAGGCATTCTCCGGGATCTCCGAGGAGATGGGCGACGTCGGCCTGGCGATCCAGCGGGCCGAGGACAAGACCCAGCAGCTGCAGGCCCGGGCCGGCGCGATCGACGAGCTGCTCGCCTCCGGCGCCCTGGACGACCCGACCGGCACGGCGAAGGACGACATCGCCGCCGAGCTGGACCGGATCTCCGGTGGCACCGATGTGGAGCTGGAGCTGCAGCGGATGAAGGCCGAGCTGGCCGGCGGCTCCACCCCGCAGCAGGCGATCGAGGGCGGCCCGCAGGATGCCGCTCAGCAGCAGTCGTCGCAGTCCCCGCACAGGTTCGACAAGAGTTGAGGCGGCGTCATGATCGTACGGATCATGGGGGAGGGCCAGGTCGACCTGGCCGACAGCCATCTCGCCGAGCTCGACAAGCTCGACGAAGAACTGCTCGCCGAGATGGAGAGCGGTGACGGACCGGGTTTCCGCGCCACTCTCCACGCGCTCCTGGCCAGGGTGCGCGAGCTCGGCACAGCGCTGCCGGACGACTCCCTGGAGCCGTCCGAGCTGATCCTGCCGTCGTCCGACGCGACCCTCGAAGAGGTGCGCGCCATGCTCCGCGACGACGGTCTGATTCCCGGCTGACGCCGGTCGTTTCTCCAGCACCCGCACGAACCCGTGCCCCGGGTCCGGTCCGCCGGACCCGGGGCACGGTCGTGTCCGGCGCCCGGCCCCGGGTCCGGTCCGCCG
>NZ_JBEXPH010000349.1:0-4693 GCF_040611955.1 Streptomyces sp. NPDC006510
GCTGGGCGACGCGGACGACATGGGAGCGCCCGCGATGGCCCGGCGGGCATCGGTGCAGGAGCGGGTCGTGGCGTACAACAAGGTGCTCCGGGAGGGGCCTCGGCCCGCAGAACGCTGGCGCTGGCCGGCGAATCGAGCCCGTCCGGCGATTGAGGACGGGAGATCGCGGACATCCGACCGGGAACCGGTGACCGAGAACCAGTGATCGAGGACAAACGTGAGGCCCCGGACCAGTCGGTCCGGGGCCTCACACGGGTTCACACGGCCGGCTCAGCCGTTCTTGGCCGCCTCCGCGGCGCCGTTCTTCTCCGGTGTCCTGGCGGCATCCGTGGGCTCGGCGTCACCGTCGCCCTTCGGGCCCTGGTCCGCGTCGCCCTGATCCGCGTCACGCTTGTCCGCATCGCCCTCGGCATCGTTGGCGGACTCGGCGGCCGCGTCGCCCTTGGCGTCACCGGCGTCCTCCGCTGCCGCCGCGTCCTCCGCGGCGCCCGGCTCCACGATCTCCTCGCGCCCCGGCCGCACCTTCGCCGAGATCACGATGTACACCACCGCCAGCACGAACACGATCAGCGCGGTCCACACGTTCAGGCGCAGGCCCAGGATGTGGTGCGCCTCGTCGACCCGCATGTACTCGATCCAGCCCCGCCCCGCGCAGTACGCGGCGACGTAGAGGGCGAACGCCCGGCCGTGTCCGAGCTTGAAGCGGCGGTCCGCCCAGATCACCAGCAGGGCGACACCGATGCACCACAGCGACTCGTAGAGGAAGGTCGGGTGGTAGGTGCCGGCGACCCGGTTGGGTCCTTCACTGATCTTCAGCGCCCACGGCAGATCGGTCGCCTTGCCGTACAGCTCCTGGTTGAACCAGTTGCCCCAGCGGCCACAGGCCTGGGCCAGGGCGATGCCGGGGGCGAGCGCGTCGGCCCAGGCGGGCAGCGGAATCCCGCGACGGCGGCAGCCGATCCAGGCGCCGACGGCACCGAGCGCGATCGCGCCCCAGATCCCGAGGCCGCCCTGCCAGATCTTGAAGGCGTCGACCCAGTTCTCACCCTCGCTGAAGTACAGCTGGTAGTCGGTGATCACGTGGTAGAGCCGGCCACCGACCAGGCCGAAGGGCACGGCCCAGACGGCGATGTCGGCGACAGTGCCGGATCTGCCGCCCCGGGCGACCCAGCGCTTGTTGCCGAACCAGACGGCGACGAAGACACCGATGATGATGCAGAACGCGTAGCCGCGGAGCGGGATCGGGCCGAGATCGATCACGCCGGTCGACGGGCTGGGAATGTAGGCAAGGTCCATGGCAAGGTCGACGCTACCTTGCCGGGTGGGGCGTACGGCAACCCACCCGACAACGTCTGGGTAACGGGCAGGTCATCTGTTCCCCCTGCCGGACCATGCCCGGGGACGGGTCAGGAACCGGACGGGGCCGGGGTGACCATGCCCGGCTTCTTGCCCTTGTTGGCCTCGGCCACCCACTGCTTCAGGTTCGCCTCGGTGAACGGCTCGTTCCCCTTCTTCGGGAAGATCGGTTCCCCGTTGAGCATCGCGGTCGGGGTGCCCTGGAATCCGCCGTTCCGGAACGCCGTGTTGGACTTCTTGACCCAGCCGTCGTGCTTGCCGTCGTCCACACAGCTGCGGAAGCCGGGGGTGTCGAGTCCCGGGACCTTCCCCGAGAGCTCGATCAGCTTGGCGTTGTCACTGAAGTCGTCGACGGTCTCCTGCGGCTGGTTGCGGTAGAGCACGTCGTGGTACGCGGAGAACTTGCCGACATCCTGTGCGCAGGCCGCGGCATTGGCCGCCCGCAGCGAGCCGCTGCCGCCGAGATTGCCGTCGATGATCGTGGCGAGGTGGTACTCGGTCTTGATCTGTCCGGTCTTCTCCAGCTGGTGGATCGTGTCGCGGAACGCGTTCTCGAACTGGGCGCAGACCGGGCAGCGGAAATCCTCCCAGATGGTGAGGGTGGACGGGGCGTCGTCCGCGCCGACCCGGATGGCCAGGCTGTCCTTCCCGGTCGCGCCGGACGGGGCGACGAGGGGACCCCCCGCCTCGCTCTTTCCCTTGCCGCCCGAATTCGCGGCGATCACGCCGACGACGGCGGCCAGCCCCAGCACGCCGACCACCGCGCCGGCGACGATCAGCGTGCGCCTGCGGCGCTCGCTCGCCTTCTGGCGCTCACGCTGCTGTACGAGCCGGTCTCGCGCGGCCCTTTTTCCCTGTTCGTTCTTCTCGCTCACACCCGCAGCAACGAACCGGGGAGGCACGCGCGTGCCTCCCCGGTCCAGGTCCACCCCTTTGGGTGACACCCGATTCAGCGCTTTCGAACGCCTTCGGCGAGATCGCCCGCCAGGGAGCGGACGGCGGCCAGACCGGCCGCCTCGTCGGGGGCGTCCAGCATCGCCTTGACGAAGGCGGAGCCGACGATCACCCCGTCGGCGAAGCCCGCGACCTCGGCGGCCTGCCGGGCGTTGGAGACCCCCAGACCGACGCAGACCGGCAGGTCCGTCGTGGCGCGGGTGCGCCCGACCAGATCCTGGGCCTGCTCGCCGACCGACTCGCGGGTGCCGGTGACACCCATCAGCGAGGCCGCGTAGACGAAGCCGGAGCCGGCCTCGGTGATGGTGGCGAGGCGCTCGTCCTTGCTGCTCGGCGCGACGACGAAGACGGTCGCGAGACCGTGCTTGTCGGCGTGCTCGCGCCACAGCGCGGACTCCTGGACCGGCAGGTCGGGCAGGATGCACCCGGCGCCGCCCGCCTCGGCGAGCTCGGCGGTGAAGCGCTCGACGCCGTACCGGTCGATCGGGTTCCAGTACGTCATGACGAGGATCGGGGCACCGGTCGCCTCGTACGCCTCACGGACCGTGCGCATCACGTCGGCGATCTTCACGCCGCCGCGCAGGGCGATGTCGTCGGCGGTCTGGATGACCGGTCCGTCGAGCACCGGGTCGCTGTGCGGCAGCCCCACCTCGACGATGTCCGCACCGCCCGCGACGACCGCCTTCACGGCCTCGATCGCACCGTCGACGGTCGGGAACCCGGCCGGGAGGTACGCGATGAGCGCGGCCCTGTCCTCCGCCTTCGCCTGCGCGAGGGAGGAACCCAACAACTCCACATTGCCGCTCACTTGGTGACCTCCTCTTCCCCGTCCGCCACGTCGGCCTCGACAACCCCGTCGGTCTCGTCGTACAGCCCGAAGTAGCGGGCTGCGGTGTCCATGTCCTTGTCGCCGCGGCCGGACAGGTTGACCACGATCAGCCCGTCCTTGCCGAGCTCCTTGCCGACCTCCAGGGCTCCGGCCAGCGCATGGGCGCTCTCGATGGCCGGAATGATCCCTTCGGTGCGGGACAGGAGGCGCAGCGACTGCATGGCGGCGTCGTCGGTGACCGCGCGGTACTCGCCGCGGCCGATGTCCTTGAGGTACGAGTGCTCCGGGCCGATGCCGGGGTAGTCGAGACCCGCCGAGATGGAGTACGGCTCGGTGATCTGGCCCTCGTCGTCCTGGAGGACGTAGCTGCGCGAGCCGTGCAGGATGCCGGGCTCGCCCGCGGTCAGGGTCGCCGCGTGCTCGCCGGTCTCCACGCCGTGTCCGGCGGGCTCGCAGCCGATCAGCCGGACGCGCGCGTCCGGGATGAAGGCGTGGAAGAGCCCGATGGCGTTGGAGCCGCCGCCGACGCAGGCGATGGCGGCGTCCGGCAGCCGGCCGGTGCGCTCCAGGATCTGGCGGCGGGCCTCGACGCCGATGACCCGGTGGAAGTCGCGGACCATGGTCGGGAAGGGGTGCGGTCCGGCGACGGTGCCGAAGAGGTAGTGCGTGCGGTCCACATTGGCGACCCAGTCGCGGAACGCCTCGTTGATGGCGTCCTTCAGGGTCCTGGAGCCGGACTTCACCGCGATGACCTCGGCGCCGAGCATCCGCATCCGCGCCACGTTCAGCGCCTGTCGCTCGGTGTCGATCTCGCCCATGTAGATGGTGCATTCGAGGCCGAAGAGCGCGCAGGCGGTCGCGGTGGCGACGCCGTGCTGGCCGGCGCCGGTCTCGGCGATGACCCGGGTCTTGCCCATGCGCCTGGTGAGCAGCGCCTGGCCCAGCACGTTGTTGATCTTGTGCGAGCCGGTGTGGTTGAGGTCCTCGCGCTTGAGGAAGATCCGGGCGCCGCCCGCGTGCTCCGCGAAGCGGGGGACCTCGGTCAGCGCGCTGGGCCGGCCGGTGTAGTTGACCATGAGCTCGTTGAGCTCGGCGGCGAAGGCCGGGTCGGCCTTCGCCTTGTCGTACTCGACGGCGACCTCGTCCACGGCGGCGACGAGCGCCTCCGGGATGAACTTGCCGCCGAACGCACCGAAATACCCCTCGGCGCTGGGGATCAGACCCTCCGGGTCCGGGATGAAGAAGTCAGATGACATCCGACATGCTCCTCGACATCGCAATGGGTGGATTCACCGTATGCGCCATGGGCGGAGCCGCCGTCCGGCCGGGTGGCCGGGCGGTGCGGTCGCACGTACGACAGAGGTGGTGCGGTACGTCGGCCGGGGCTCGCTACAGCGCGGACCCCGTGCGCCATCGCATGCCATTGACCTGACCGGGCTCGTCGCCGATCACGTACCGCACCCGTCGGCCGTGCACACGGCGCGCGGGGGCGCGGCAGCCGCGGGGGCGGCAGCCGCGTGCCAGCGGGGCGTGCGGGACCCGGGCCGTCATTCC
>NZ_JBEXPH010000350.1:0-4650 GCF_040611955.1 Streptomyces sp. NPDC006510
GCGGCCGCGGCTGCCGCGCAGCCTGGCGCTCGCGCTGCGGCGGCGTCGGCGGGGCGCGCTCGCGCGGCGGCTAGCGGCGGACACCCGTACGCCGGTGATGGTGCGGCAGGCCCTGCGCGAACTGATCCCCGCCGACGCGGCGGAGGCGGAGCGTCCGGTGCGGGTCTACAGCGTCCTCGCCGAACCCACGAAGCTGCTCGCGTCGGTGTCGGGGGCGCACACGGCTCCCGCGCCGTGGACCGCGCTCGAACCGAATCGCTGGGAGCGCACCGGACTGCCCTCCGTCATCGAGGGCGATCCGGCGGCCGACGTGACGCTCGCGCTGCCGCACCTCGCCCGGATCGGGGTGAGCGAGCGGGGCGCGCAGGTCATGGTGGACCTCGGGCAGATCAACGGCGCGCTGAGCGTCAGCGGTGACCTCGTCGTCGCCCAGGACACCGTGGCGGCGCTGGTGCGCGGGCTGCTCGAACTGCCGCGGCAGAGCACGGTGGTGGTGTCGGTGGACCCGGGCGCGAGCGCCCTGCCCGGCCTCAACGGTCTGGTCCGGGTCCGCTCCGTGTCGGAGGTGAAGGGCAAGGCCCCCGAGGAGATCCTCAACTCCGCCGAGGAACTGGGTGTCGGCCTGGTGCGTGGCGCGGCCCGTACGGGCGAGGTCACCGGGTTCGTCGTACTCCAGAACGCGCCGACCGCCGAGGAGGCGCGGGCACTCGCGGACCTCACCGGGTCGGCGGGCGGCGGCTGGATCGTGCTGACGGTGGGCGACGTACCGGGTGCGCACTGGCGGTGGTACGCGGAGAACGACGGCAGCGTCGACCTGGGCGTCCTGGGCCTGCAGGTGGTCGTTCCCACGCAGACGTTGGCGGGGGCGGGCACGGGGCGGGTCTGACAGCTCGCGGCCCGGTAGAAGAATTTCCCGGGGATTGAACCCCCCCGCCACATCGGCCGTTTTCACAGTGACAGTGACCGGCCAGAAGGAATTCCGGGACCAGAAACTCCGCCCCGGCAGTCGGCCGACTCCTCCCCTGCTGCCGGGGCGGGCCATTACTTCAGCATTTCAGCGAAAAGCCAATTCCCCAAGATCTCCGAAAGAGGGATACCCATGCGTAAATTCACCTATGTCCCGGTCGCGTTCACGGCCGCCGCGGTCATGCTGACGGCGGCCTGCGGAAGCTCCCAGGGCACGGCGGCGACCACCACCGGCTCCGCCGGGCGCGCCGCCTCCACGGGCAACGGTGCGCAGCCCACGCAGGCGGGCCGCCTCAGCGTCTGGAAGAGCCAGCAGCTGGGCCCGGTCATGACGGACGGCGCGGGCTTCACCCTGTACCGCTTCGACAAGGACACGGCGAAGCCGCCCGCTTCCCACTGCGCGGGCGACTGTGCCGCGGCCTGGCCGCCGGTGCTCGCCGACGGCGCGAAGGCGGGCCGCGGCGTGGACCCCGGGCTGCTCGGCTCGGTGAAGCGCGCGGACGGCACGAAGCAGCTCACGCTCGCGGGATGGCCGCTGTACCGCTACGCGCGGGACACGGCGCCCCGGCAGACCCGCGGGCAGGGCGTCGGCGGCACCTGGTTCTCGGCCGCGCCCGACGGCACGAAGGCGAAGGCACAGGCGCAGGAGGCCCCGAGCGAGCCGAAGGACCTGCCCGCTCTGTCCGCGGTCGACGACAAGGAGCGCGGCACGATCGTCCGCGACGGCAAGGGGCGTACGCTCTACCGCTTCACCAAGGACACCGCCTGGCCGATGAAGTCCAACTGCGAGGGCGCCTGCCTGGAGAAGTGGAAGCCCGCCAGGCTCGTCGACAAGAAGAACATCAAGGGCATCGATCCGAAGCTGATCAGCCCGTACACCCGCCCCGACGGCACGAAGCAGCTCACCATCGACTGCTGGCCGCTCTACTGGTACACCGGCGACGAGAAGGCCGGTGACGCCAACGGCCAGGGTGTGAACGGCACTTGGTTCACGGTGCGGCCCAACGGCAAACTGGCCAAGTAGTCGTGTCGGACCGAGGAGGGGGCCGGGGCGCTGTCCGGGCAGGTTGACCGGCGCGGTGAGCCACTGCACGAGCACACCGGCGAGGCCCGGTCCGCCGACCCCGCTGTCCCGGCCTAGCTAGAAGCAGTCGCCGTACCAGTGGACCGCGCCGGGTGCCGTGACCGTGGCCCGGACGGCCTCCGCGGAGGCGCGCAGCGGGCGGGCCATGCCCACGTGCTCCGTCATCTGCCGGGCCTCCGTCAGCAGGGCCGGCAGCGCCGCCCGGACCTCCGGGTCGTCGGGGAGCCGGACCCGGGCCCGGCCCAGGCCCGCCGCGCGGCCCCGTTCGCCGACGGCGGCGAACAGCTCGCCCAGGCACTCGGGCGCGCCCGCGAATTCGCGCACCTCCACGCACTCCCCCTCGTGCTGGGCCACCAGCCAGCCGACGAGCGCCCCCGATCCGCGGTCCTCGGCCACGAGCGACCGGTCGAGCGGGCCGTACCAGGCGGGCACCCGCACCGCCCAGTCCTCGGGCGCCCGCACCGAGCTGAGCGGCCGCTTCGCGTTGTACGCGTGGTGCAGCGCGGCCACCTCCGCGGCGTCCTGGTCGGTCGCCTCGCGGATCCGGAACCCGCCGGCGACGGGTGAGGCCGCCAGCGTCCCCTCGGTGTACGTGCCGGCGAACTCCTGCCAGCCCGAACCCCGGTAGACGCCCGGCGTCCCGGTGAACAGCAGCGACCAGGCGCACTCTTCGGCCGTCATGGTGCGCTCCGCCGCCACCAGCAGCCGTCGCACCAGCCCCTGGCCCCGGGCCTCGGGACGGGTGGCGACGCTGCCGATGCCGCCGACCCGATGCGGGGTGCCGGACGCGTCGCGGATCAGCCTCGGTACGTAGACGACGACCGCGTCGATCCCGTCCCCCGAGGCGTTCTGCGCGATGAAGGTGTGCCGGTGGCGGTCCGGGTCGAGGGCGTGCAGGTCGACGATCTGCGGGGCGTCGAAGCACCGCTGCCACAGGGCGGCCAGGGCCGGGTCGTCGGCCGCCGTCGCGGTCCGGATGACGGCGGTCACAGGGTCAGATTCCCGTCCGTGCGCACCTTGTCGCTGTTCGCGGGCATGGCGCCGCGCTTCGTTCCGTCCTCCACGCACGAGGTGTGCAGGACCGAGTCCAGTGCGTCGGGGGCGAGATGGAGCGTGCCGCCGGTGAAGCGGCTCCCGGTCGCCGCGTAGTGGTTGGTGCCGTCATTGATGCGGACATGGGCGGTGTCCGCTCCGGAGGCGGTGCTGTTGAGCCCGCCGATGTCCCAGGTCACCTTCCCCGGACCGGCCGCGCGGCCGAGCAGCGCCTTGGCCTTGTTGCTGCCGGTGAGCCGGGTGCCGCCGGTGACGGTGATCCGCTGGTCCCGCACGGCGCTGAGTTCGATGCCGGTGTTGTCGTAACTGCCGCCGTCGATCCGCAGATCCGCCGATCCGACCGAGAGCGGGGCCGCGTTCTCGGCGCCGGTGACCGTGCAGTCGGTGAAGTGGACGGGCCCCGCCCCGCGCAGGATCGCGCCGTCGACGCCCTTGAACGTGCAGCGTACGAAGTGCACGGGCGCGGTGACGGGGGTCTGGACGAGGACGGCACCCGCGGGCGGTTCGAAGGAACAGTCGCTGATGGTGGTCGGCCGGGTGGAGCGGGCGGAGCGCTGGGCGACGGCGAAGGTCTTCGCGGTGCAGCCGCGCACCTGGGCGCCGTCGGCGTTGACCGTGAGGGTGCCGGCCTGGTCGAAGGTGGGGCGCGCGATCACCGTGATGTCTTCGAGCGTCAGATCGGTGATCTTGGTGTTGGCGGTGAACCAGGAGCAGACATGTCTGCGCACGGTGATCCGCTTCGCGGAAATCCCCCACTGCGCACCGGAGTTGGCGATGTCCATCAGTCCGGAATTGCCGTCGAAGAGCAGATCGTGCTCGTACTGCCCGTGCGTCGTGAAGGGGTTGCCGCCCGCGTCGTCACCGTCGCCGTGGCAGTTCACCACGGTGCAGTAGGCGGAGGCGGTGAGGTCGTTGAGGTGGCGGACATTGCTGGTCGTGCAGTCCGCGACCCGTCCGTACAGGCAGTAGATCTGCTGGGTGAGGTAGCCCGCGCCCCCGTACTCGACGGTGGGCGGGTTCTTCAGGGAGCACTCCTCGGTGCGGAAGCGGGTGCACCAGCGGCGCATGATGACCGGCCAGAAGGTGCCGGTGGCATGGATCCCGGATACGTCGCAGCCCACGGCGTACTCGAAGCTGACGGGGTGGGAGCCGGTGTACTCGTCGGTGCCGGCGCCCTCGAAGACCATGTTGCGGACGTGGCTGTTGTGGACCGGTTCGACGCGGGTCCAGGTGAGGTTGCGGCCCGCGGCGAGTTCCCAGCCGTTGAGGTAGCCGATCCGGATGTGTCCCGCATCGATGATCTCGGTGATCTCGACCAGCTTCTGCAGCTCGCGTTCGTCACGGCCGCCGCCCGCGACCGGGTCCACCTGCACGGCCCACCACTGGCCGACCTCGAACGCCTTGGCGTCGGGGACCGGGAAGGTGTCGGTGAGCTCGATGACCTTGCCGGAGAGCGCGTGCTTGACGGTGGTGTCGGTGACGGTGCCGCGGAAGGAGAGGACGGCGCCGAAGGGGTTGTCGTGGGTGTTCTTCTCGATGCCTTCGGT
>NZ_JBEXPH010000351.1:0-4540 GCF_040611955.1 Streptomyces sp. NPDC006510
CCGGACCGCCGCTGCCGGAGCGCCCGGCGCCCGGCCCGGTGACGGTGTTCCCGGTCGCCGGGTACGCGGTGCTGCACCACGCGGGCGTCCACGCGCTGCTGGACTTCGGTCCGCACGGCGGCTCGCACGGCCATCGCGACAAGTTGTCGCTGTATCTGTACGGGGACACCACGCCGTGGCAGCCGGACCCCGGTCAAGTGCCCTACGCACACGCCGAGTTCCGTGATCTTTACGCATCGACCGAGGCCCATCCGACGTTCCGGGTGAACGGCGCCGAACAGGCCGAGTGCACCGGGCGGCTGCTCGGCTCGGACGGTTCGTCCGTCACCGCCGAGGTGACGACGGCGTACGAGGGTGTGTGCGCGGTGCGGCGGGTGGTGCTCGGTGACGGCTATCTGGTCGATCTGCTGACGGTGCGTGCCGAGGACGAGCGGCGCCTCACCGCGCAGCTGCGCCCCGGTGTCGCGCTGGACGTCCAGCTCCAGGCCTCGGGCGAGGTCCGCACCACCTGGTACGGCGACGAGACCCTGCACGGCTGGCACACCCACACCCCCGGCACGACCGTGCGTCCGGTCTCCCGGCCCGGCCCGGGTCCGGCCGACGACCCGCAGCGCGTGCGCACCCGGGTCGACTTCACCGCGCAGTCGGACCGGGTCGTCTTCGCCTCGGTGTACCAGGCGGCGTCGGCCGGGCCCGCCGTGGCCGACGTACGCCTCGACGGTGACGGGGTGCTGACGGTCTCGCTGACCGACGGCAGCACCGCACGGTTCCGGACGGAGGACTGACCCTTGTTGCTCTCGGCGACCCCGCCGCCCGGCCCGCGTCCCGCGCAGCAGGTGCGGCTGTACGAGGAGGCCGCCCGCCACCGCGGGCTGACCCCGCCGCGTACGCACCCCCTGGCCAGCATCACCTGGCTCGGCCCCGCCGCCTCCAACCCGGCGCTGGCCTACCGGGTGAGCGGCGATCCGGCCCATCTGGCGGAGAGCCGGCGCTGGATCGAGGCCGCGGTGCGGCTGCCGCACTGGGGCAAGGCCCACATGCCGGACCACGATCTGGACGCCGGCTGGCTGCTGCACCATCTCTCACTCGCCTACCGGTGGATCGGCGACGAACTGCCGGACGGGGTGCGGGCGCTGCTGCGGTACAAGCTGCTGCTCCAGGGGCGGCGGATGTACGAGTTCGCGGTGGCGAGCGAGGGCCGCTGGTGGTCGTCGTCGTACTGGCAGAACCACAACTGGATCTGTTACGCGGGCCTGGCGACGGCCGGTTACGTGCTGGGCAAGGAGGAATGGACCGAGCGCGCCAAGGACAACCTCGGTACAGTCCTCGACCTGATGCCGGACGACGGTTCACATGCCGAGGGCGTCGTCTACTGGCGCTACGGCGTGCCGTTCCTCGCCATCCATCTGGATCTCCTCCAGGAGGCGGAGGGCATCGACTGGTGGGAGCGGGGCGGTTTCCTGCCGAACACCTTCCGCTACCGATTGCACCAGTTGGCTCCCGGCTTCGCGTTCAACGTCGACCACGGCGACTGCCACGACCGGCGCAGCGGGCACAGCGCCGGCCTGTACTACCGTCTCGCGGCGCAGTACGGGATTCCTCAGGCGCAGTGGCTGGGTGATCTCGCCTCGGGTGAACTGCTGTGGCAGGAGGCGGCGGAGAGCGGGGTACGGCCGGGGATCCTGCCGGAGGCCTATCTCGAATACCTCTGGTACGACCCGTCCGTGGCCGGTGCCCGTCCCACGGAGACACGAGCGTTCTTCCCGGATCTCGGCCTGCTCGCGGCCCGCACCGGATGGGACGACGACGCCACGCTCGTCTCGTTCAAGGCGAGCCCCGGCGGTGGCCACAAGGCCTGGGAGACCTCCGCGAAGCACCGGGCGGAACTGGGCTGGGAGACCCTCAACCAGGGGCACCACCACCCGGATTCGGGTTCGTTCGTGCTGGTGTCGCAGGGTGCGTTCCTCGCGGTCGACGAGGGGTACAGCAACCGCAAGCGGGCCGCGCACCACAATCTGCTCCTGGTGGACGGGCAGGGGTACGCGGACGAGGACCGCTACCACGTCTACAAGGACATCCCCTACGAGCGGCAGGCCCGGCAGCGCGATGTGCTCGCCGGTCCCGACTGCGGCTGGGCGCACGCCACGGCGGAGATCGCCGCGATGTACGACCCCGCGCTCGGGGTGCGGCGGCTGGACCGGACGCTGGTGTTCACCCCGTCGGGCCGGCTCGTGCTGCTGGATCTCGCCGAGGCCGACGCGGAGCGGGAGTGGACGTTCCTGCTCCAGACCGACCGGCCCACCGAGCCGCGGCCGGACGGCGGCCGACTGATCCGGTCCGGGGCGGCCTCCGCCCTGGTGCGGCAGTTCGCGCCGCCGGACGCCCGGGTCGTCTCCGAGACCACCGAGGTCGAGGCCAATCCGACGTCGAGCACGCCGGAACTCCGGCTCACCCGCACGCTGCACACCCTGCGGGCGACGACCGCCCGCTCGACGGAAGCACTCTTCCTCACCGCGATCGTCCCGGACGCGGCACCGGCCTCCGTCGAGCGGGTCGGGTGCGCACAGGGCCAGGGCGTCAGTTTCGGCGAGGAGACCGTGCTCCTCTCCCCCGTCGCCCGTCGGATCCGTACCGCCGCGGTGTCGGCCGACGCGGCGGCGGTACTGCTCGGCACCGAAGGCTCGGCCCCGTACGTGGTGGCGGCCACCCGGCTGGAGCTGGACGGCCGCGTGCTGCTCGATGTCCCGGAGCCGTACACAGGAAAGGTCGGCTGATCATGCAGGCAACCCTCTCGTCCGGCTGGCCGACGCTGCTGCGGCGGCTGGAGTTCGTGGCCTACCCGGCGGCCGCCGGGGCCGCCTTCACCCTGCTGTCGCTCGGTGTCGTGACCTGGCTTCCCGCGCTCGCCGCCATGGGGCACGCCCTGCAGCGGTGGCGGGCGGAGGGTGACAGCCGCTGCTTCACCAACACGTTCGCCGCCTTCCCGCGGTACTGGCGGTCGCTGTGGCGCCATGCCCTGGCGTCCACCGCGGCGGGGATCGTGCTGTCCGCCAACATCGTTCATCTGCTGGGCCGTTCGGAGCCGTGGACGTTCGTCCTGCTCGCCGCACAGGTGGGCATCGCGGCCGCGCTCGTCATCCATCATGTGGCGCTCGCGGCCGAGGCGGGCCGGTCTCCGCACGGAACGGTCCGCACCTGGTCGCGCGGTGCGCTGGCGCTCGGCTTCGGGTCGGCGGCCCGTGGCACCGCACTGCTCGGCGCGGTGATCTCCGCCGCGCTGCTCTCGCTCGTCGTACCGCTGGGCCCCCTGCTCCTCGGCCCCAGCATCCCCGTACTGCTCGCACTGTCCTTCGCAGACCCCAGGAGGCACACCCCATGAGCCGTGTACTGCGCACCACCCTCGTCGCCGCGCTAGCCGCAGGCGCCCCGCTCGCCTTCCCCCCGACGTCGGTGGCCGCCGAAGCCGCCACCGCGTACTACGTGTCGCCGTCCGGCAGCGACTCCAACGCCGGTACGTCGGCGGGCGCCCCGCTCGCCACGATCCAGAAGGCGGTCGACCTGGCGCCGACGGGTTCGGTCGTGAACCTCGCCGCCGGTACGTACAAGCAGGACGTCGTGACCAAGCGCTCCGGGGTCACCATCACCGGCCCTTCGAACGCCGTGGTGAAGGGTGCCGGCGACGCCCGGATCATCCAGGTGCAGCACGACTCGACGACGCTCAGCGGCTTCACCGTGGACGGGCTGCACGGGTCGTCCACCGATGTGTCGGGGTACCGCCTCAAGCTCATCTATGTCATGAGCACGACGCCCGGCAACGGTGTGGGCGGCCTGCGTATCACCGGGATGACGCTGAAGAACGCCGCCGACGAATGCCTGCGGGTGCGCTATCTGGTGACCGGAGCCGACATCTCCGAGAACACGATCACCAACTGCGGGGTGGCCGACTTCAAGTTCGGCGGCGGCGGCAAGAACGGCGAGGGCATCTACCTCGGCACGGCCCCGGAGCAGCAGGGGGCGAACGGCGCCCCGGACGCGGCCCCCGACATCAGCAAGAACAACCGCATCCATCACAACACCATCGCCACGCAGGGCAACGAGTGCGTCGACGTGAAGGAGAACTCGACCAACAACTACGTCGAGTACAACGACTGCAGCGGCCAGAAGGACTCCAGCTCCGGCGGCCTGGACGCACGCGGCAGCGGAAACATCTTCCGCTACAACACCATTCACGACAACGTCGGCGCGGGCATCCGGCTCGGCGGCGACACCGCCACCGACGGCATCGACACCAGCGTCTACGGCAACACCATCACCGGTAACGCGGGCGGCGGCATCAAGTTCATGCGCACCCCGCAGGGCCCGGTGTGCACCAACACGATGAGCGGCAACACCGGCGGCGACGCGGTCGGCACCTACGGCAGCGAGTACGACCCGACGGGTGCGTGCCCCCAGTGACCGGGCGGGGACCCGCGAGACGCGGGGTACTGACGGCTGCGGCCGGTCTGGCGGCGGTCGCGGCCACGGCGCCGGCGGCACAGGC
>NZ_JBEXPH010000352.1:0-4505 GCF_040611955.1 Streptomyces sp. NPDC006510
CCCTCCAACAACCGCGAGAACCCGCCCGCCGCCGCGAGCGACGACCCCGCCGACCGGCGCGGCGACGTCCTGCTCGACCTGGTCCCGGCCGACGGGAGCCGGCCGTACGACATGCGTGCCGTGATCGAGGAGATCGTCGACCACGGGGAGCACATGGAGGTCCACGAGCGCTGGGCCACCAGCGTCATCTGCACGCTGGCCCGGCTGGGCGGACAGGTCGTCGGCATCGTCGCCAACCAGCCGCAGTCCCTCGCAGGCGTCCTGGACATCCACTCCTCGGAGAAGGCGGCCCGCTTCGTCCAGTTCTGCGACGCGTTCAACATTCCCCTGGTCACCCTCGTCGACGTACCCGGCTTCCTGCCCGGGGTCGGTCAGGAGCACGGCGGAATCATCCGGCACGGCGCCAAGCTGCTCTACGCGTACTGCAACGCCACCGTTCCCCGGGTCCAGGTCATTCTGCGCAAGGCGTACGGCGGTGCCTACATCGTCATGGACTCCCGCTCCATCGGGGCCGATCTGTCCTTCGCCTGGCCGGCGAACGAGATCGCGGTGATGGGGGCGGAAGGGGCGGCCAATGTCGTCTTCCGCCGGCAGATCGCGGAGTCCGGCGACCCGGAGGTGATGCGCGGCCTGCTGGTCAAGGAGTACAAGGCCGAACTGATGCATCCGTACTACGCGGCCGAACGGGGCCTGGTCGACGACGTCATCGACCCTGCCGGGACACGGGAGTTACTGATCGACTCCCTGGCGATGCTGCGCCGCAAGCACGCCGAGCTGCCCGCGCGCAAACACGGCAACCCGCCCGCCTGAGCCGGGCGGGTCCACACGACGCAAGGAGTGGACGAAGCATGACGAACGCTCTGCAGGATCCGCCCGGACCCGCCTCGGTGCGGGTCGTCAGCGGCGCACCGACGCCCGAGGAACTCGCCGCGGTCACGGTGGTGCTCACCGCCCTGCAAGGGGGAGAGGGGAGCGCCCCGGTGCCGGGGTCGACGGCCGCGACCTGGAGACGCGCCGGCGCCCACGGCTTCCCGCCGGTCTCCTGGCGGGCCGGGGAGTAGGGCGGCGGGCCGGCGGGGCCGGGCGCGGCACGGATACGCGCGGGGGCGCCGGGAGGGTGGCCGGCCGAGGCGGACACCCAGGTGGCGGCGCGTGCCGATCGCCCCGTGCGCCCCTTCTCCCATTGCACATCTGTTCGTGCGCGGCCATACACCCGTACGCCCCACGTGTCGATCCTGGCGATAGTTCACCCCAAATTTCGGGTATGTGCTGAATAGCCCCTGTAAACAGGGCGTTCCCCGCTGCTGGTCTTGGGAAGTGATCGGCGTGATCGACAGTGAAGGCGACTGCGCCGAGTGGACCTTCCCGGCTGTGCCGGGCGCCGTGCGATCCGCGCGGCACGCGGTCCATGAGGCGTTGAGCGCCTGGGGGCTCGACACCGCCGTCGGGGATGTGACGGTTCTGCTGGTCAGCGAGTTGGTCACCAATTCGATGCGCTATACATCGGGCCCCATCGGCGTCCGCCTGGTACGCCCTCATCTCAACGGCGACGCCCCCGCGGCCCATCCGGGACTGCTCGTGGAAGTTTCCGATCCGCTTCCGGATCCGCCCACCGAACGTATGGCGGGACCCGAGGACGAAGGGGGCAGAGGACTCCAGCTGGTGGCGTGTTCCGCCCGTCGCTGGGGGACCAGACGGGGAAAGACCGGCAAGACCGTGTGGTTCGAGCTGGCCCTGCCTGGTTAGGAGTGGGGTGGGACGCAGCGATCACCAGCGATAGGCCAGAAGCTGGCTGAAAGGTACTGAGACCGTGCTGTGATCGTGAACGCCGTGTCGGTTTAGGCCGGAGTGCTGAATACTGCGGACAGGACCGGTCCGGTGTGTGAGCTGGAGGGGACGGTCGCGTGAGCGAAATACCTGGGACAGCGGGCGGGATCGTGTGGCAGAGCAGCCCGCCTGGCTCGATCTATGACTACATCAGGGTCGCCTCCTTCTCGATCGGCCCCGATGGTCTGATCGAGCAGTGGAGCCGCCGGGCCGCCGGCCTCTTCGGCATTGCCGCAGACCAAGCGGTGGGCATGGATCCGGTCGAGGCGTTCATGCCCGCCGAACTGCGCACGGACGGCCGCCGCAGGGTCCGCGAGATCCTCGACGGCAAGGAGTGGACGGGCCTGGTCCCCTTCCGGATACCGGGCGAGGAGGCCGTGCGCGGGCTCGCCGAGATCTATGTGATGCCGAGCGAGACGGCGAGCGGGGAACGGGCCGCGCTCTGCATCGTCGTGGACGTCCGGGCACTGCGCCACATCGAGACGGACCTTGCCGCCTCACAGGCCATATTCGGCCAATCGCCGTTCGGCTTCGTGCTGTTCGGCACGGACCTCTCGGTGATCCGCGCCAACCAGCGTTTCGCCACCGTCTTCGGCGGCCGGGCCGAGGACCACCGCGGCCGCACGGTCGAGGACTACCTCTCCGGCCCCGAGGCCGACCGGCTCACCGTCACCATCGAACGCGTACTGGAGACCGGGACGTCCGTCACCGATCTCCTGATCGTCGGCACCGCGCCCGGCGAACCCGGCAGCCGCCACTGGTCCATGAACCTCTACCGCGTGCACAGCGGCTCCGGCCGCCCGATCGGCGTCGCCGGACTGGCCACCGATGTCACCCGCAGGCACATCGCCGCCCGCGAGGCCGCCAGCGCCCGCCGCAACCTCGCCCTGCTCAACGAGGCCAGCGCCCGGATCGGCAACTCCCTCGATCTGGAGACCACCGCCCGCGAACTCCTCGACGTCGCCGTGCCCGGCTTCTGCGACCTCGCCTCCGTCGACCTCTACCAGGGGCTGCTCACCGGCGACGACGCCCCACCGGGCAGCTGGGATTCGCTCCGTCAGGAATCCGTCGGCGGCTCCGCCGAACTGCGCCGCGTCGCCCTGGCCAGCGCGGTGGCGGACGCCCTGCCCGACATCGCCGCGGACACCGGCTCGCCCGAGCTCGGCTCCGTGCACCGCTTCTCGTTCAACTCGCCGTGCGCCATCGCCCTGCGCACCGGTCATGTCGAGGACGTGCCCGGCGACGACCGGGGCTTCGTCCAGTCCACGCTCGCCGTACCGATGGTCGCCCACGACACGGTGGTCGGCCTCGTCCAGTTCTCCCGTACGAAGGGCAGCGAACCCTTCGGCGAGCGGGACCGCGCACTGGCCACCGAACTCGCCGCCCGCGCCGCGGTCTGCATCGACAACGCCCGGCTCTACCGGCGCGAGCACGAGCGCGCCCTCATCCTCCAGCGCAGCCTGCTGCCGCCCGGCGACCCGGTGGCCGCCGGGCTCGACATCGCCTGCCGCTACCTACCCGGCAACACGGCCACCGAGGTGGGCGGCGACTGGTTCGACGTGATCGAACTCCCCGGCCACCGCACCGCCCTCGTCGTCGGCGACGTCATGGGCCGCGGGCTGCGGGCCGCCGTGGCCATGGGCGAACTTCGCACCGCCGTACGGACCCTGGCCCTGCTGGACCTGGAACCCGCCGAGGTGCTCTCCGCGCTCGACGAGGTCGCCCGCGGACTGGGCACCCCCGGCGGCGGCAACGCGTCCGGTGGCTCCCAGTGGCCCTCGCGGGCCGCCCACAAGTCCCGCGAGGCGGACCTCTCCGAGGTCTACCTGGCGACCTGCGTCTACGCGGTCTACGACCCGGTCACCCGGCGGTGCACCTTCGCCAACGCGGGCCACCTCCCGCCCGCCGTGGTCGAACCCGGCGAGGCCGCCCTGCTGCTCGACGTCCCGCCCGGAATGCCGCTCGGCGTCGGCGGCGAACCCTTCGAGGAGGTCGAGGTCGAACTGAAGGAGGGCTCCCTGCTCGCCCTCTACACGGACGGGCTCGTCGAGTCCCGCGACCATCCGCTCGACGAAGGACTCGAAGCCCTGCGCGGAGCGCTCGTCGAACCGGAACGGCCGATCGAGGACGTCTGCGACCACGTGCTGACCAGCCTCGACACCGGGCACGGCGAGGACGACATCGCCCTGCTGGTGGCCCGTATCCAGGGACTGCCGGCCGACGCGGTCGGCGACTGGCGGCTGCCCCGCGAACCCCGCTCGGTCGGCCGCGCCCGCGAACTGGCCCGCGGCCGGCTGCTCGCCTGGGGCCTGGACGATCTGGTGGACACCACCGAACTGCTGGTCAGCGAGCTGGTCACCAACGCCCTGCGGTACGGGGACGGCGAGATCCGGCTCAGGCTGCTGCGCGACCGCACCCTGGTGTGCGAGGTCTGGGACGCCGGACTCGTCCAGCCCCGCCGACGGCGGGCCCGCGACACCGACGAGGGCGGGCGCGGACTCCAGCTGGTCGGGCTGCTCAGCGTGGCCTGGGGATCGCGGCGGACACCGCGCGGCAAGACCGTCTGGTTCGAACTGGCCCTGCCCGACGGGGAGCCGGCCGCCGAACTCTCGGTCGAGCAGTTGCTGAGCATGTACTGAGCCGGCCACCGGGCGGGCCACCGCTGCCGGGGCCGCCCG
>NZ_JBEXPH010000353.1:0-4500 GCF_040611955.1 Streptomyces sp. NPDC006510
GGTCGGGCCGGCGCGGGGGTCGCGCCCGCCCCCGCGGGCGTGGGGGGGGGTGGGCCCCGCCGCGCCCCCCCCCCCACGGATCCGTCATCCCACGCTGACCCAGTCGAGGGTGCGTTCCACCGCCCTCTTCCAGTCGGCGTAACCCTCCGCCCGCTGCTCCTCGCTCCACTGCGGCTGCCAGCGCTTCGACTCCTGCCAGTGCTCCCGCAACTCGCCCTGGTCCTGCCAGAATCCGGTGGCGAGACCGGCCGCGTAGGCGGCGCCGAGCGCGGTCGTCTCGGCGACGACCGGGCGGCTGACGGGGACGCCGAGCACATCGGCCTGGATCTGCATGCAGAGGTCGTTGGCGGTGACCCCGCCGTCGACCTTGAGCACATCGAGATGGACACCGGAGTCCTGTTCCATCGCCTCCACCACATCCCGGCTCTGGTAGCAGATGGCCTCCAGGGTGGCCCTCGCCAGATGCCCGTTGGTGTTGTACCGGGCCAGGCCGACGATGGCACCCCGGGCGTCCGAGCGCCAGTACGGGGCGAAGAGACCCGAGAAGGCCGGCACGAAGTACATTCCGCCGTTGTCCTCGACGGACCGGGCCAGCCGCTCGCTCTCCGCCGCGTCGCTGATGATCTTCATCTGGTCCCGCAGCCACTGCACCGCGGACCCGGTGACCGCGATCGAACCCTCCAGGGCGTAGATCGCCGGACTCTCCCCGAACCGGTAGGCGACCGTGGTGAGGAGTCCGTGCCGCGACCGGATGAGCTTCGTACCGGTGTTGAGCACCAGGAAGTTGCCGGTGCCGTACGTGTTCTTCGCCTCGCCCGGCTCGAAGCACACCTGTCCCACGGTGGCGGCCTGCTGGTCGCCGAGCACTCCGGTGATCGGGATCGCGGCCCGCAGGGGACGGGAGGTGCGGGTGCGGCCGTACGCCTCCGCGTCGGAGGAGGGGTTGATGGCCGGGAGCATCGCCCTGGGGATGCCGAAGATGTCCAGCAGTTCGTCGTCCCAGTCGAGCGTCTCCAGATTCATCAGCATCGTCCGGCTGGCGTTGGTCACATCGGTGGCGTGGGTGCCGCCGTCGGGTCCGCCGGTGAGGTTCCACAACACCCAGCAGTCCGTGTTGCCGAAGACCGCGTGCCCCCGCTCCGCGGCCTCGCGGACCCCGTCGACGTTGTCGAGAATCCACTTGATCTTCCCGCCGGAAAAGTAAGTGGCCGGAGGGAGCCCCGACTTGCGCCGGATGACCTCGCCGTGCCCCTCTTCCTCAAGGGCCTTGGCGATCGAGTCGGTGCGGGTGTCCTGCCAGACGATGGCGTTGCAGTACGGACGACCGGTCCGGGGGTCCCAGACGACGGTCGTCTCGCGCTGGTTGGTGATCCCGATGGCATCGAGGTCCGTGCCGCTCAGACCACCGGTGCGCAGGGCGTTCTGCATCACCGAGTTGGTGCGTTCCCAGATCTCCACCGGATCGTGCTCCACCCAGCCGGGGCGGGGCAGGATCTGTTCGTGCTCCAACTGGTGTCTGGCCACTTCGTTTCCGCCGTGATCGAAGATCATGAAGCGGCTGCTGGTGGTGCCTTGGTCCACTGCGCCGATGAAGTCCGCCATGGCATGCTGCCTCTCCTGAGTCCGGGCTCGGTGACGGGATGGGGCGTCACTTCTCCGGCGGGACGGGGATGCTTCCCTCCGGTTCCGCTTCCACCGAGGGCAGGAAGCGTGTGATGAACGCCTTGTAGAAGAACGCCCCCACCAGGCCGCCGACCAGCGGGCCCACGATCGGCACCCAGAAGTAGAAGTTCCCGTACTGGTCCCGCCACGCCCCTCCGTAGCCGGTGAGGAAGCTCGCCAGCCGGGGGCCGAAGTCACGGGCCGGATTGATCGCGTACCCGGCGTTGGTCCCGAACGCCATGCCGATGGCCACGACGATGAGGCCCACGATGAACGGCCCGAGGTTGACGCCCGGCGGGGTGTTGAGGAGATCCGTGACCGCGAAGATCAGCAGTACGAGGATGGCGGTGCCGATGACCTGGTCCCGCAGCGCCCCCCATTCGGTGACCGGGAGCGCGGGGTTCCCGTTGGCGGGAAGCGTGGAGAACACGATCTGGGTCTTGATCGTGTGCCCGGGGTCCGCCCTCGCCAGCGCCTCCGTGTAGTTCCAGCGCACCAGCATTGCCCCGACGAACGCACCCGTGAGCTGCGCGAGCGCGTAGGGAGCCACCTTCTTCCAGGGAAAGTCCTTGAAAGCGGCCAGCGAGAGAGTCACCGCCGGATTGAGATGGGCGCCGCTCAGCCTGCCCGCCACATAGACGCCCAGGGTGACTCCGAGACCCCATGCCCAGGCGATGCTGTCGTGGTCTCCGAGGCCGCCCGGCGGGTCGGTGAGCGCACCACCGGCCACGACCTGGGCCACGACGCCGCAGCCGAAGAGGATGAGAATCATCGTGCCGAGGAACTCCGCGGAGAGTTCTCCGACGATCGCCGACTGCTTGAGCCGCTTCATGGAATCTCGCTTCCTGTCGAATCACGACTCCTGGCGGCATAGATCCAGGTATGAGCGTAAACGGCAGGAATTGGTTCCGCATTCGGTGGTGGACGCACGGTTACCGCCCCTCCCGGGCGGGAACCGTGCGCTCTCAGTCCACGTCGACGTGGTCGAAGAGCTCCAGCATCCTGCCGAGCACCCGTACGCAAGCCGTCACATCGGCATCGGTCAGGTCCCCGTCCACCTGGGACAGCAGGGACTGCTCACGGGCCAGGGCCGCGGCGATCGCCGCCCCGCCGCGCCCGGTCAGCCGGATCAGCGACGACCGCTGGTGGGCCGGGTTGGGAATGATCTCGACCAGTCGCGCCGCTGCGGCGTCGTTGACCATGCGCTGCACGAACTGCCTGCTCAGTGCCTGCGCCCGGCCCATCTGCGGGACCGTCATGGGTCCGTGTTCGCGCAGTAGATCCAGCACGGCACGCACGCCGACGGACAGGCCCTCGATCGGTGCGGTCTGTTCCACCTTGCGCTGCACGCGCCGGTAGAGCGGGCCGACCAGGGCGAAGACTTCCGTGAGCCGGTCGGCCAGTTCCTCGGGTGGCAGGGGCGCGTCGATATCGGTCATCGGGTCATCATGACACCTTGGTTGCCAATGTGGAGAGCAGATGGCACCTTGGTTGTCATGAATGCTGCCAACGAGCTGAAATCCCATGCTGGCTCCGAGCTGGAATTCTTCGAGACCGAGGACGGCCGCCTCGTCCACCGCGACACCGGGGAGGGTCCGCTGCTGGTGCTGCTGCACGGCGGATTCCTGGACCACGGGATGTGGGACGACCAGGTACCGGACCTCGCGCGCGACCATCGCGTGATCGTGCCGGACGCCCGCGGGCACGGCGGATCGGCCAACGCGAGCAAACCCTTCCGGCACACCGATGACCTGGCCGCGCTGCTGCGCCACCTCGACGCCGGGCCCGCGGTCCTGGTCGGGGTGTCGATGGGCGCGGCCACCGCGGTCGACACCGCGCTCGAACATCCTGATCTGGTACGTGCGTTGGTCGTCAGCGGGGCGGCGACGAGTGAACCCGAGTTCCATGACGCCTGGTCCTTGGAGGTCCTGGCCGAGCAGGCCCGCTGCCTGGCCGCCGGTGACATCGAGGGCTGGATCGATGCCTTCATGCTCTTCGCGGCGGGGCCGCACCGCACGCTCGACGACGTCGACGGGGCCGTCGTGCGACGCCTGCGCGAGATGACCGCGGGGACGCTGGCCAAGCACACCGGTGACGAGCCCGACCGGCTGGTACCCGTCCCCGACACCTGGGCGCGGGCGGCGCGCATCGAGGTCCCGGTGCTGGCCATCGGGGGCGGCATCGATTCGGACGACCATCTCGCCATGGCCCGGCGCCTCGCGCGGACGGTGGCCGACGGCCGCACCGCAACCGTCGAGGGCACCGCGCACTACCCCAACATGGAACGGCCGGACGTCTTCGGTGAGATCCTGGGGGAATTCCTGGCGGCCGTGTTCGCCCCGGAGGACGGCGCCGTGTGACGGGCGGCCCACGGGCCAAGGGCGCCGAGGCTCCCTCGGGTTCAGTTCAGGACGGCCGCCGTGTCATCGGCCCCCGCGGCTCCCTCCGCCGGAGCGTCGTGGAGGCCGAGGCGCAGGTGCTCGACGTGGAAGAGGGCCTGGTCGAGGAGTTCGGCCACGTGGTTGTCGTACAGCGCGTAGATCACCGAGCGCCCCTGGCGCTCGCCGGTGACGAGACCGAGGTTGCGCAGCAGCCTCAACTGGTGGGAGCAGGCGGACTGCTCCATGCCGACCGCGTCGGCCAGCTCCGTCGCGGGGCAGGGTCCCTCCTGGAGGCGGGCCAGGATGCGGAGCCGGGACGGGGTGGCGAGAGCCTGCAGGGTGGCCGCCACGTCGGTGGCTCCCACCGCGTCCAGGCGCTCGCGCGCGGTGGCAGCGGTCTTCGCGTCAACTCCGTGGCCCATGCCCTCATCCTACGGAGAGGCATACATGAATGCAT
>NZ_JBEXPH010000354.1:0-4452 GCF_040611955.1 Streptomyces sp. NPDC006510
GGCTGACCGCTGTCGATGATGGCGGCAATGTCGTGGGGCATGACGAACATGAGGGGGACCAGGAACAGCAGACCTGCAAAGGTGTTGATGAAAATGGAGCGGGCGCCCGCCGAGTCGGTCACCGCGGCGGGTACCCGGTCCGGGGTGCGGGCGCGGGACCGGCCCGTGGCACACAGGTCCCCTCCCCGACAGTCGCTTTCCTGTAGGCGCCAACTATAACGACGTGCTCGTCTTCACCAGATCACGCACCAACTAGGTTTCTGCTGAGGCCAGTTCGTTGTCGGGAACCGTCACGGCGGTGAGGGCTGGGAGGTCGGCACTGCTGGTCAGGGGAACTCCTTCGTCGTACGGCACTTCGGCCTCGCGGCCCCGGATCACCGGCGGGAATCGGGTGGAACCCGGCGCCGACAATCCCCCGGGCGCGGTCAGGCACCGGGCGCCTGCTCCCGGTCCGCCGGGGAGAGATGGAGGTGGGCCAGGTCGTGCGGGACCGGTCCGTCGGGACGGAAGAGCGGTGCGCTCTCCCCGTCGGCCGCCGTGGCCGGAGCGTCCGTGAGTCGCAGGCGGGTGCGCAGCCGCCCGTAGAAGTCGTTCGGGCCGAGCCGGATGACCCGCAGGCGGCGCGGTGCCGCGTACACCCCGAGCCAGTCCCCGGCGTCCAGCACACCGCGCAGCTGGCCGTCGATGGTCACCGCGCCCTGGCCCGAGTGCGGCAGGACCCGCACGGCGATCGGTTCGTCGGCCGCGGCGACGACGGTGCGGTCGAAGGTCATGTGCGCCGCCACGGGCGTGAAGAGGACAGCGTCCATGCGGGGCGAGACCACCGGACCGCCTGCGGCGAAGCTGTAGGCGGTCGAGCCGGTGGGAGTGGCCATGATGACCGCGTCGGCCGAGTAGGAGGCGAGGAGCCGGCCGCCGATGTAGACGCCGAGGCTCACCTGCCGGTCGCGGGCGAGCTTCTCCACGACGACGTCGTTGAGCGCGATGACATCCAGTGCCACGCCCCAGCCCTCCGCCGCGGCCTCCGCGTCGAGAGCGACCTGGGGAGGCGGCAGCATCGGGCGCCGCCCGTAGCCCATCAGGGCGTCGATGTCCTTGGGTACTTCGAGTACGCGGGAGGTTCGCATAGTCAGGGTCATGCGTTCCTCGACCGCCGCCCGGCCCCGGTGTACGGCGTCGAGTGCCCGGACCACGTCCTCGGCCGGCACCTCGGTGAGGAAGCCGACGCGGCCCAGGTCGATGCCGAGGACGGCGGCGTCGTTCTTGGCGGCGATCCTGGCGCCGCGCAGGAAGGTCCCGTCACCGCCGAGCGTCACGATGAGATCGGGGTTGCCCGCGACATCGGCCTCCTCGCGCCCTCCGCGTCTGCGTTCGTCGTCGCGCCACACGTCGATGTCCGTGCACGGGATGCCCTCGCGGGCGCACCAATCGCGTACGACGCCCGCTGCGACGCCGGCCTCGGGGCGGCCCTGGTGAACGACGACTCCGACCCGCTCGACACTCATCCCGCCACGACTCCCCGTGTTCCGACGACGCCCTCACCCCACTCTGAGGGCGTCAGGGGTCTGTCCGCCCGTCGTCGGGCCGACGGGGCACCCGGTCGGGCGACCGGGTCCGTGACGGCACGGGCCCGGCCCGCCCGCGGATGGTCTCCGCCGACGGGCCGGGCACGGAACACGTCCGGGTCAGGACTGCGCGTCCTCCGGGATGCTGACCAGCCAGCGGGTCTCCTGGCGAGGTCGCAGGTAGAGCGCCCAGTAGAGCGTGGCGACCGCCGTGATCCCGCCGGTCCAGAGCAGGTACTCGGTCTCCTGCTGGGTCAGGATGTACGCCAGCACGGCGATCAGCAGCACGGGGATCGCGGGCCACAGCGGCATGCGCCAGGCGGGTGCCTCGCGGTGCGAGCCGCGGCGGCAGAGCAGCGCGGCGACGGCGACCAGCAGGTACATGGCGGTGACGGACACGCCGGTGACGCCGTACAGGGTGTCGAGGTTGACGAAGCAGAGCGCCGCGCCGGGCACGCCGACGACCAGCGTCGCGACCCACGGGGACCCGAACCGGCCGAGTCGGGCCAGGGCGTTGTTGACCGGCTCGGGCCATGCCTTGTCACGGGCGGAGGCGAACAGCACCCGCGAGTTCTGGATGACCATCACGATGCCCGCGTTGATGATCGCGAGGGCCACGCAGAGGCTGACGAAGGTTCCGACGGCCGAGTTGGACCAGGCGACGACCATGGTGTTGAGGTCGCCCGAGGTCAGGGCCGCCAGGTCCGGGGCGCCCAGCGTGATGGCGATGACCGGGACGAGGATGACCGCCGAGGAGATGGCGAGGGTGGCGAGCACGGTGCGGGCCACGTTGCGCCGCGGGTTCTCCAGCTCCTCCGAGAGGTAGACGGCCGTGGAGAAGCCCTGGGTGATGAAGAGCGCGATCGCGAGCCCGGAGACCACCATCATCGCGGTGACGGTCGAGCTCGTGCCGCCCGAGGAGGCGACCGAGCCGTGCACCAGTGCCGAGGCACCGCGCTCGGAGTGCGCGAAGCCGAGAACGGCGACGACGCCTGCCGCGATCACTTCGAGGACGAGGAAGATTCCGGTGATCCACGCGTTGGCACGCAGGTCCAGGAGACCGGCGAGAGTGGCGAGCACCATGACGCCGGCGCCCGCGACAGAAGCCGGGATGTGCACGATGGGCGCGAGGTAGTCGGCCGTTCCCATGGCGATGACCGGGGGCACGATCATCACGACCAGCAGCGAGAGCACGAAGACGAGCCACCCGGCAAGGCGCCCCGCCATGGTCGACACCATGGCGTACTCGCCCCCGGCGCTCGGGATGAGCGTGCCCAGCTCCGAGTAGCAGAAGGCGACCGCGATACAGAGCAGCGAGCCGATGGCGATGGTGAGGGCGGTGTACGTGCCGAGGCTGGAGAACAGGTCCGGCACGACCACGAAGAGGGTCGAGGCGGGCGTCACGCAGGAGAGCGTGAGCAGTGTTCCGCCCACGACGCCGATGGAACGCTTGAGCTTCTGTGGAGTGGGGCCGGTCGCTGGGGCGAGCGCCTGGGGAGCGCTGAGCGTTTCGGTCATCGTGCGGTTCCGATCAACAGGTGCGGTGTGTGAGCACGGGAGCGGTATCGCCTCCAGACGAGGACGTGGTGAGTGGTTTCGTCGCTCCCAGCGCGATATGCAATCCTGACGTGTTCCGCAGGTCAAGAGGCGTTAACCTTCGGAATTCGTTGTCCCGAGGGGTCAATCCGACGGTTTTGTGCTAACAACGCGTCAAAGTACGGGGATCGGCGGGTGCGGGAACCGCAGTCCGGCCCGATGGAAAGTTTCCCCCATATCCAGCATCCGGAAGGGCTGAGGCGGCATCCGGGAGGGGTGGGGCGCCCGGAGTGCGGTCGATGAGCGAGGCCCGCGGGTCGCGCATCCACGGCCTTGATGCCAGCCTGGAGACATGGCTTGGGCGTCGTGGACGACTTGCGGTGTGTTTTCCGGGCGCGGTGGCGTGCTCACGGACGAGGTCGGTGTCCTGTCCGGGGACCTGACCGTGCACACGACTTGGGCGGAGGACATGGCCCAGGTCACTGTGCAGTACACCGGTGCGATCGACTGGTTCACCATGTCGGGCAGTCCGGTGCCGTGCTCCACGGAGGAGCACAGCCGCCGCCTGCACGACGCGGTGATCCGGGCGGTCCGGGACGGGGGCGCGGCCACCGTTCCCGTGCTGCCCCGCACCGGACCGAAGCAGGCGGCGGAACCCGCCCAGGAGTGACGATCACCGCAGGACGTCCAGTAGGAACGATCACGGCGGCGGCACGAACGGCGGCGGCCGGGCGTCAGCCCACGGCCGCGGCGTCGCGGTCGCGGTGGGCGTTGTCGCGATCCGCGCCGCACTTCTCGTGATCCCCGCCGGAGTTGTCGCGAGCGCCGGCCGAGTCGCGCAGCGCCGCGGCGACCAGCCCCGCGATCTCTTCCCTCGGCACTCCCCCGCCGCTCACCAGCCGATCGAATACCAGCCCGTCCACGCAGGCCAGCAGCGTGAGCGTGCGGCCCTCGGCGTCGGCCACGCCCCGCCCATTCAGGAACGCCCGCACTGCCTCTCGTGCCGCGTTCTCGCGCGGCACGAGAATCTCGCGCAGTTCCGGGTGACGCACGCTCTCGACCGCACACGCGTAACGGGCGAGCGACCGCTGCCGCCCCTCCCCGGTGAGCCGCCGCTCGACGAAGCCCGCGAGCCCGTCGCCGAGGTCCGCCGCCGGTTCGACGGCTGGCACGACCCGATTCCCGCACTGCTGGCGGCGACCCGGCCCGACGCCGTCCTGCACCATGACGTCAATGAACTGGTCGTCCCGCTCCCGTCCTACGCGGTGGGCCGGGTCGCCCTGCTCGGCGATGCCGCCCATGCCATGACCCCGAATCTCGGCCAAGGGGCCTGCCAGGCGCTGGAGGACGC